>JAATGI010000087.1 GCA_015654725.1 Rhodospirillales bacterium | reverse complement strand
GCCGGTCGTCGCCGTCGCGCACGCGGGTGACATAGCCGGCGGCTTCGAGCCGATCCATCAGCGCCGTCATCGCAGCGCCGGTGAGGCCGGCAAGCTCGGCCAGTTCGCCCGCGCTCATCGCCTCCTGGCCGAGAAGGCGCAGGACCTTCACGTCCGTCGCGTGCAAGCCGAGCCGCCGCGCCACCGCCTCGTGAAACAGCACCACCCGCGCCGCGAAGGTTCGAACCAACGGGACATAGCGCGCCATCCGGTCCCCTGACATTGACATCGCCCTCGCCGTCGCCTATCTTATTCCTTAGATCATCTAATTATTAGACGATCTAATTTTATGCTCCCACGCAACGGGCCATTTGGCAAGGAGGTTGTCATGGCGACGCTGGAAACCCAGGGCATTTCCCTTCATTACGAATTGTTTGGCGACCGCCGCAAGCCGCCGGTGATGCTGGTCGCCGGGTTGGGCGGCGCCGGATCGAGTTGGGGCGCGCAGGTGGCGCGCTTCGCCGCGGACCATTTCGTCGTGCTCCCCGATCACCGCGGCACGGGCCTAACGACGCGCCCCGCCGACGGCTACACTATCGCCCAGCACGCCGCCGACCTGGCGTCGCTGATCGCGCATCTCGAACTCGGGCCGACGCATATCGTCGGCACCTCGACCGGCGGCGCCATCGCCCAGGTGATGGCGCTCGATCACGGGGCCCAGGTACGCAGCATCGCGATGGCCTCGGCCTTCGCGCGGGTGGACGCCTACCTGAAGCGCGAGTTCGCGCTGCGCCGCGCGCTGGTCGCCGAAGCGGACGCGCGCGCGGTCTTTTCCTGCTACGCGCTGTTTCTGTTTTCGCCGCGCTATGCCAGCGAGCACCCAGAATATGTCGCCGCCTGGATCGAGCGCGCCGCCTCGGCTCCGCCCGAACGCGACATCGCGCTGAAACGCATCGACATGATTATGGCGCATGACGTGGTGCCGCGGCTCGGCGCCATTCGCCAGCCGGCGCTCGTCATCTGCGGCGACCAGGATTTCTGCACGCCCCTACACCTCTCGGAGGAGATCGCGCGCGCCATGCCCGGCGCGGAATTCACGGTCCTGCCGGGCGGCGGGCATTTCATTCATGTCGAGCAAGAGGCGCGCTTCTTCGAGGCGATCCGTGCCTTCATCGCCCGGCATTGAAGGCGAAAAGTTCCGGCCCGGTGTAGGATCGGCATTCGATCTCGGGCACATCGGAACGGGGGCCGACGATGCGGCACTGGTCATTCCTTGCTTTCGGGCTGCTGTCAGCGGTGTGGTCCGCCGGCGTTTCATCCGCGGCGGCCGACACCGGCGCTTTCGACGGCACGTGGAGCGTGACGCTCGCCTGTCCCCAATCGCCGGACGGCGCCCTGCCCTTCACTTGGGTGTTCGCCGCCGAGGTCCGGGACGCCATGCTCCATGGCGAACACGGACAGAAGGACTGGCCGGGCTGGCTCACGCTCGACGGACGCATCGGCCCGGACGGCGGTGCCAATCTGGAAGCGCGCGGCGTGACCGGCAACGCGGCCTACAACACCAATCAAACCGCGCGGGGCGTGCCTTACATGCACCCGGTGACCGCCCATTTCGACGCCGCGCAAGGCACCGGCACCTGGACCACCGACCGCATCTGCGATTTCACCCTCACACGGACGTAACGGCCGGTCATTCCGGGCTGGGAACCTGATGGTCGAGACGGATTTCCCGACGTTCCCGCGCCGATTGCATGATCGCCAGCAGCACCTCGATCGTCGCCTGCCCCCAGCGGCCGCTGCGTAGAACAGGTTTGCCGAAAAACACCGCGTCATAAAGGTTCTCAAACGCTGCGTTGCTGGAGTTTGTCGTTGCCTCCACCGGAACCGGCCAGCGCGAATCGTCGCCATGCACGATCAATCCCTCGGGCGTCTGGCGGATGTCGCCGCGCTCGCAACTCGCGACGGTGAAGCCATAAATATCGAGCGGCACCTCGCTCGGGCTGAACGCCCGCTCGCCGCCATAGCGCCAGGCATCCTTGGACGCGGCTTCGCCGGCCGCGCTTTGCAGCTCGGCCAGTCTTTTCCGCGCCAACAGGTTTTGATCGGGCGCGCGGACCCCTTCGCCGATCCAATTCGTCAATTCTGCGGTATCGAAATGGGCGTAGGAATTATAGACCAGCGTCGCGGCGGTGCCGTCCTCGAACTCCAGATAGGCCGTGTAGGCGCCTTCGATCTTGCGGCGGGGTCCCAGATCCCGGTCATGGCGCGCACGCTTCGCACCATGCCGCCGCCGATCAAGCGAACGATATCGACCTGATGCGAGCCCTGATTGAAGACGAGATTGCCGCCCTGCCCCTCCTCCAATTCCCAGGGCGCGCGCGGGCGATAAATCCAGTCGTTGAAATGCCAGGTATTGATCATCCGGAGTCGTCCGAGGCCGCCGCCGGCGACGATTTCGCGCATCTTGCGAATCGACGGGTCGTAACTGTGCATGTGGCCGCACAGCAGCATCACGCCATTGCGCTCGGCGGCAAGGTTCATGGCCTCGCATTCTTCGACGGTGACCGCCATCGGCTTGTCGACGATGACATGCTTGCCGTGGTCGGCGGCGGCGATCACCTGGTCGCGGTGAAGCCGATTGGGCGTAACGACATAGACGGCATCGATATTGGGGCTTTTGCACAACTCGGCGACATCGGTGTAGGTCTCGCCGCCGTAATCGGCGGCGAACCGGTCGAGCGCGCTTCGGCGCAGGTCACAAGCCGCGGTGAACCGCAGGTGAGGCCGATCGGCGATATTCTTGGCGAGAAAGTTGAACGCCACGCCAAGGCCGACGACGCCAAAGCGAAGCGGCTTGGTCCGTTGCGTATCGGGTACGGTCATGGCGGCGACACTATCCCGTGGTGTCTCAGTTTGACCTTAGGTGGGCATCGCATCGAGATTGACGATATGAGACATGTCTCAGGTCTATCAGGTCCATGGCGGCCGCGAAAGCGGACGGCTGCCTTGCGCGCATCACGCTTCCAGGGGTGGCGGCGATCATGCCAACCTGAGCGTTAGAAAACGGCGACGGGACCACGATCGAGGTGACGTTCGCCAAGGGGGCCATTCGATGAAAAGACTTCACTTCACGCGCATGGGTCTTGCCGTGACTTTTTTCGCCATGTTCGCCGGCGCCGCGGCCGCGCAATCGCTGGACTCCAAGGCACCCACGCCCTTGGCCCCGGGCGAGAATCACGGGACGGTCGATAATCAGGTCGGGCCGCAATACTGGTCCTTCAAGTACAGGAAGGGTCCCGCCAAGATCATTGTTCATTTCACCTCGATGGGCCTATTCGGCAATCCCGTAAACACGACGATTCAAGTCGTGCTTCATGCCGTCAATGGAAAGGTAATCCAGTCGCGTGCGATAAGCTCCGCCGGTCAGGTCGCCGAGCTGGTCATGCCGGGAACCTTCGGCGGACCCGGATCCGCAATTCTGGAATTACGTCCAACCGGATCGAACCTGGTGCGCGCCGGTGGCGACTACACCGTCACCGTCAGCGGCGATGGAATCATTTTAGCCGGCGGCGGCGCAACCGACGGTGCGACCGCGACGGCGGAGGGCGGGCGAGATCGCGTCGTCGGCACTTATGCCGTCATGGTATGCGCGCCGGACTTCGATTGCGAAGGCAGCCTGTCGATCCATTTCGCGCCCAACGGCACCGTGCAGACGACCGACGGCCACAGCGGAACTTGGCAACTGTTCGACCCCGACGCAATGATCTATACCGTGATTATTGGCCCGGACCGGTGGAGCCTGAAACTGGTTCCCGGCCGCGGCCTGTTTGGCACGAACGATCTTCAAGTGGTCGTGTTCCAGGCGGTGCGGCCGAACTAAGACCGATCCGTTTGCTCTTGTTCCAGGGGGTGCGCCGGCTCAAGGCGGAGAAAAAAGCCGAGAGGAGACTGTCATGGACCATGACGTCCTGACGCGCGTCGGGCCGGGCACGCCGATGGGCGCGTTGATGCGCGAATATTGGGTGCCGGCGCTGATGTCCGCCGAGCTGGTGGCGGACGGAACACCGTTGCGGCTGAGGCTGCTCGGCGAAAATCTCATCGCCTTCCGCACCGGCTCGGGCAAGGTCGGCGTCCTGGATCAGCGCTGCCCGCATCGCTGCGCCTCGCTGTTTTACGGCCGCAACGAGCATGACGGGCTGCGCTGCGTCTATCATGGCTGGAAATTCGACGCCGACGGGCGGTGCCTGGAGCAGCCCAATGTCGATCCGCCGCCGACGCGCATCGAGGTGCGCGCCAAGGCCTATCCGACGGTCGAACGCTTCGGCTTGATCTGGACCTACATGGGCAAGCGCGACCGGCCGCCGCCCCTCCCCGACTTTCCGGTGTTCTCGATGCCGCCGGATCGCGTTTCGGTTTGGTGCGAACAACGCGAATGCAATTACCTGCAATGTATCGAGGGCGAGCTCGATACTTCGCATGCCGGCCTGCTGCATCACGGCGGCGCGCCCGGCCGGGCGGGACCGCAAGGCAGCGGCCTCGACGCCGACTATCCGGCGGTCAAATACAAGGTCGCGAATACCGATTACGGCATGTTCGCCGGCGGCTATCGCCCGGCGGGCGGCGACCGGCTCTATTGGCGCTTCGCCCATTTCCTGTTTCCGTTCTGGACGCAGCCGCCGCCCTGCGCCTTGGGAACCGAAGCGGTCGCGCGCGCCTGGGTGCCGATGGACGATACCCACACCATGCTGTTCGCCATCAGCACCGACACCTTCGTCATGGCCCATCACCGCAACGCGCTGTTGCCGCCGGAGCAGCCCGGCCTGAGCTTCATGTACGAGTTCCTGCCGAATACCAGCGACTGGCATGGCCGGTGGCGGTTGGCCACCAATCAACGGAACGACTATCGCATCGACCGGGCGGTGCAACGCGACGGCAGCTTCAGCGGCATCGAGGGTCTCGATGTGCAAGATTCCGCCGTGCAGGAAAGCATGGGCGCGATCGTCGATCGCGGCTTCGAGCATCTGGTCGCGGCCGATGTCGCGGTGGTGCAGGCGCGGCGCCGGCTCCATGACGCCGCGATCGAATGGCGCGACCGGCAGGCGCCGCCGCCGGGTCTCGATCGGCCCGAGACCTACCGGACCTGGAGCGGCCATATCGTCGCGCCCGCGCAGACCGACTGGCTCGAGGTTTACGCGGACAATGTCCCGAAAGACGCGATGACAAAGGCGCGCGCGGAACCGGCCGCGCGCTACGGCAATTGATGGCGCGGCCGCAGATCGCGATCGTCGGCGCGGGCGCCGTCGGCGGCTATACCGGCGCGCATATGGCGCGGGCGGGCGCGGACGTGACCTTCATCGACCCCTGGCCCGAGCATGTCGAACACATGCGCCGCCGCGGGCTGCGCATCACGCATGCCAAGGACGTGCCCGAATTCACCGTGCCGGTGCGCGCGCTCCATGTCACCGACGCGCAATCCCTCGCCAAGGAGCCGCCGGTCGATATCGCCTTCATCTGCATGAAATCCTACGACACGGAATGGGCGGCGACGCT
>JAATGI010000020.1 GCA_015654725.1 Rhodospirillales bacterium | reverse complement strand
GGCTCCTGATCCTCAATAGCCCGGCCAATCCCACCGGCGGCGTGGTGCCGAAGGATGAATTGGACAAGCTCGTCGCCGGTCTCGCGCGCCATCCCCAAGTCGCGATCCTGTCGGACGAGATCTATGGCGAGATGCTGTATGACGGTCAGCAGCACGTCAGCCTGACGACCTATCCCGAAATCGCCGATCGCGTGATCCTGCTCGACGGCTGGAGCAAGACCTATGCGATGACCGGCTGGCGGCTCGGCTATGGCGTATGGCCCGAGCCGCTGTTCCCCTTCGCCGAGCGGCTCGCCATCAATTGCCATTCCTGCGTCAATGCGGCGGCACAAGATGCCGGCGTCGCGGCACTCCAGGGCCCGCGCGAACCGGTCTTGCGCATGGTCGCGGCTTTCGCCGAGCGCCGCGCCTATATCGTCAAGGCGTTGAACGCGCTCCCCGGTTTTCGCTGCGCCAATCCGGGCGGCGCGTTCTACGCTTTTCCCAATATCGAGGGCACCGGGTTTGATTCACGGACACTGCAAACCCGGCTTTTGGACGAGGCGGGCGTCGCCACCGTTTCCGGCACCAGTTTCGGCGATTATGGCGCGGGCTATCTGCGCTTTTCCTATGCCGCCAGCCTCGACGCGCTCGGGGACGCGGTCGGGCGGATCGATCGCTGGCTAAGGACGATGCGCTAAGCGCGGCGCAATTCGACCTTGTGGCCTTCCTGGGTGAAGCTCGACGCCAATAGGTGGTTATGGCCGTCGAACCAGACCGTGCCGTTGAGGAAGGTCTGAAGCGCATAGGCCACGCCGTGAATCGAACGGTTGGCGATCTCGGCGGTGGTCGCGCCGAGCTTATGCACGGCCAGCGGCACCAGCGCCGCCGTTTGCGGATCGACCAGATGCTTGCAAGCGAGAATGCCGGCGTTCCAAAAGCCCGAGGACATGGCGTCGCCCGGCACGGTGGCGCGGCCGTTGGGGCCATTGACCACCAGCGTGTCGCCGACACGGCTGCCGCTCACCAAGATCGCTTGGCCATTGTCGTTGGTGAGGTATTCGAAGCCCTCCAACCTGCCGTTATGCCAGTCTTCCTGGCCGTCTTGCTGATAGCGGTACGCGGTGAAGAAGGCGAAATCGATGCGGATCGACATCGCCGAGACGGCGGTGAAGCCTTCGGCGCGCGGCACGAATTCGACATGATAGCTGCCGCTATGCGTGCCATCGACGAAGACCAGATATTTAAGCGGCGCCGGCGGCACGGCCGCGGGCGCCGCCGCCCAAAGCCGGCCGGGCGCCAGCAACACGCCGCTACCGCCCGCCGCGATCATGCCGAGCGCCGAGCGCCGCGTCATGCCACCCCCCGCCCGACTTGATCCGGGCGCTCTAAACCCGCGCATTTTGAATGCTCCCTCTCTGTCTCGAGGTAACTTTAGAACCAGCACAGCCCCGAAACCAATGGACCTCGTATGCCGCAGCCAAGGCATGCTCATTTATTGCGCAGAAAGCCTATTTTCTGTGCGGGGTAAAGCCGCTAGCTTGGCGAAACGACAAGGCGGCGGGTGGCACGGCTCATGCTTCAAGCCCGCCTGAGGCTTGGCGGTCGGCGCCGGGCCGGCTGCGTTGTGCAGTGAGGCGGACATGAAAAAAGTCGAGGCCATCATCAAGCCGTTCAAGCTCGATGAGGTGAAGGAAGCCCTCCACGAAGTCGGCATTCAAGGCATTACCGTAACCGAGGCCAAGGGTTTCGGGCGCCAGAAGGGTCACACCGAGCTGTATCGCGGCGCCGAATATGTCGTCGATTTTCTGCCCAAGGTGAAGATCGAGGTGGTGATGGAAGATTCGCTGGTCGAGCGCGCGGTCGAGGCGATCCAGCACGCCGCCCATACCGGGCGCATCGGCGACGGCAAGATTTTCGTGGTGACGATCGAGGAAGCGATCCGCATTCGTACCGGCGAGCGCGGCAAGGACGCGATTTGACGGGGCGGGGGGCCGCCCAGGGGCGCGGCGCGTTGCCGGAAAGCGAGACGCCGCGATACGCATGAGTTTGGGGGATTTTGCGCTAACAATCAGGCTCGAACGATAGGAAAGACACATGTCCGACATCGAAAAAGTCATGGCCACGATCAAGGAGCACGACGTCAAATACGTCGATTTCCGTTTCACCGATCCGCGCGGCAAGTGGCAGCACTTGGCTCACGCCATCCGAACCATCACGCCCGATTTCCTCGCGGGCGGCGTCATGTTCGACGGCTCTTCGATCGCCGGTTGGAAGGTGATCAACGACAGCGACATGGTGCTGATGCCGGATTGCGCCACCGCAGTGCTCGATCCGTTCGCGGCACAGACCTCGCTCGTCATCTTCTGCGACGTGCACGAGCCGGGCACGGGCCAGCCCTATAGCCGCGACCCGCGCTCGATCGCCAAGAAGGCCGAGGCCTATCTCAAATCCTCGGGCGTCGGCGACACCGCCTATTTCGGTCCCGAGGCCGAGTTCTTCATCTTCGACCAGGTGCGCTACAAGAACACCATGAACGCCTCGTCGTATGAAATCGATTCCGACGAAGGCCCTTATGCCAGCGACTTGAAGCTGCCGGACGGCAATAGCGGCCATCGCCCGCCGATCAAGGGCGGCTATTTCCCGGTGCCGCCGATGGACGCGCAGTCCGACATTCGCGCCGAAATGCTGTCGGTGATGGCCGAGATGGGCCTCAAGATCGAGAAGCACCATCACGAGGTGGCGCCGTCCCAGGCCGAGCTCGGCGCCGAGTTCAACACCCTGACGCTGTGCGCCGACGGCATGCAGATTTATAAATACGTGGCGCAGATGGTGGCGGCGCAATACGGCAAGACCGTCACCTTCATGCCCAAGCCGATCAAGGGCGATAACGGCTCGGGCATGCATGTCACTCAATCGGTGTGGAAGGCGGAGAAGCCGCTGTTCGCGGGCTCGGGCTATGCCGATCTCTCGGACTTCGCGCTTTTTTACATCGGCGGCATCATCAAGCACGCCAAGGCGATCAACGCCTTCACCAACCCGACCACCAACAGCTACAAGCGCCTCATTCCCGGCTTCGAGGCGCCGGTGCTGCTGGCCTATTCCTCGAAGAACCGCTCGGCCTCGTGCCGCATTCCCTATGTCTCTAGCCCCAAGGCTAAGCGCGTCGAGGTGCGGTTCCCCGATCCGGCCGCCAATCCTTATCTCGGCTTCGCCGCCATGCTGATGGCGGGGATCGATGGGGTGCAGAACAAGATCCATCCCGGCGATCCGATCGACAAGAATCTCTACGATCTGCCGCCCGAGGAATTGAAGGACGTGCCGACCGTGTGCGGCAGTTTACGCGAGGCGGTCGAATGCCTGCGCGCCGACCATGCCTTCCTAACCAAGGGGGACGTGTTCGGGGCCGAGTTCCTCGAATCCTATATCGAGCTGAAATACGAGGAGATTCACAAGTTCGAGCACACGCCGCATCCAATCGAATTCGAGATGTATTACAGCGTGTGACGCCGCACCTCATCGCGCACGAACGCGAACGCCCCGGCCTCACCGCCGGGGCGTTTTCGTTTCGGCGTCACAAATCCCGCGCCATGTAGACGGTACCGGCGATCGGGTTGTGGTAATAGGCCGGGATCGGCGCGAAGCCGAGCGCGCGATAAAGCGTGAGCGCCGGCTTCAGCCAGTCGCCGGTATCGAGCACCATGCGGCGATAGCCGGCGGCCTTCGCCCGCGCCAACAAGTCATCGCATAGGCTTCGCCCGATCGAGCGGCCGCGCCAAGCCGGTTCGACATAAAGCCGCTTCATCTCGCATTCGGCTTTCGAAAACCGCCGATAGGCGACGGTGCCGATGGCTTCGTCGCCGATGCGCGCCAGCAGCGCCAACCCCTCGGGCCGCGCGTATTTTCCGGGCAGCGTCGCCAATTCTTGGTCGACGCCTTGAAAGCTCAGATCGACACCGAGCCCGTCGATATAGGCACGGAATAGCGCGAGCACCGCGTCGCGATCCTCGGGCCAGCGCGCCTCGCCGATGGAAATTTCCCCAGCGACGGTCACGCCGGCGACGGCGCCGGCGGGCGCCTGAACAAGGCGATGCCGGCGACGACAAACCCCAGGCCGAACGCGACGCCGGCGAACTCGATCAGCGTGTCGTTTTCGCTGGCAAAGGCGACCGCGCCGATCAGCAAGGCCACCACCCACAGGATCGGACCCCAAATCGGGAACGCGCGCGTCACGGCGACGGCGATCCCGAACAGCGCCATGCCGAGGCTGCCAAGGGCGGTGCCGTAAACCTCCATATCGATGTCGTCGCCGGCGCTCCGCACCGTGACGATGCCGACGACCGCGATGGCGAATCCGACTAGGCCGAGCCAACCGGCCGCATGACTCAGCCGGGCGTAAAGACCGATAACGGCGAACAGGACCAGCATGTCGGTGACGAGAAACAGCGTCGGCGCGCCGTCAATGCCGGCGAAATCCACGGCAAAGGCGTCGATCGCGCGCATCACGCCGCCGACGATCGCGATCGCGCCCACCAGCCGGAACAGGATTTCTCTCGACATTCCCCCCACCCCCGCGACGGCCCGATTATACCTCCGGCGGCACCGGGCGCGGGCGCCGGTCGGGGCCAAGTGCCACGAAAGTGAATAAGCCCTCGGTCACCTTGATCGCGTCCGTCTTGCCCCAGCGCCGCGCCCAGCTCTCGATCTTGACCGTGAGCGAGGTGCGCCCGACGCGCACGATCTCGCCATAACAGCTCACCTCGTCGCCGACAAAGATCGGCTCGTGGAAATTCATCGCCGTGATCGCCACGGTGGCGCAGCGGCCCTTGACCCGGCGCGCCGCGATCGAGCCGCCGGCCAGATCCATCTGCGCCAGCACCCAGCCGCCGAAAATGTCGCCGCTCTGGTTGGCGTCCGCGGGCATGGGGATCGCCCGCAGCGCCGGCTCGTAAGCGGGCGGGCCATCGAGCTTATTGCTGTCGCTCATCGGTGCAATCTCCGGCCTCTCTACTAGATATTGTAAGGCATCGAAGTCAAGCCTACCGCATCCTGCTTGCCGCGTCTCGTTCGCGTCCCTATAGTTTTGCCATGCCCGATCTGTTCGACAATCTCGCCCGCAAGCGCGAGCAGGACTATTCCGCCAAGGATATCGAGGTTCTCGAAGGGCTGGAACCGGTACGGCGCCGCCCCGGCATGTATATCGGCGGCACCGACGAGCGCGCGCTGCATCATCTCGCCGCCGAGGTCCTGGACAATGCCATGGACGAGGCGGTCGCCGGGCACGCCAGCCGCATCGGGGTCGAGCTGCATCAGGACGGCTCGGTGCTGGTGCGGGACAATGGCCGCGGCATTCCGGTCGATCCGCATCCGAAATTCCCCAAGCAATCCGCGCTCGAAGTGATTCTCACCATGCTACATTCCGGCGGCAAGTTCGGCGGCAGCGTCTATAAAACATCGGGCGGGCTGCATGGCGTCGGCGTGTCGGTGGTGAACGCGCTTTCCGACAAGCTTTCGGTCGAGGTGGCGCGCGACCGAAAGCTCTGGACCCAGGACTATGCCCGCGGCAAGCCGATCACCAAGCTGAAAAGCGGGGGCGCGGTCTCGAACCGGCGCGGCACCGCCATTCGCTTTCATCCCGACCCGCAGATTTTCGGGCCGGAGGCGCGGTTCAAGCCGGCCAATCTCTATCGCCTCGCCCGCTCCAAGGCCTATCTGTTCCGCGGCGTCGAAATCCGCTGGTGGTGCGATCCGGCGCTGGCGCGGCCCGAGGACGTGCCGCAGGAAGAGCGCTTTCATTTCCCCGGCGGACTTGCCGATTATCTCGCCTCTATCGTCGAGGGGCGCGAGACACTGACGCCGCTCGCCTTCACCGGCGAGCACCCCTTCAACGGCGACGGCCGCGTCGAATGGGCGATCGCCTGGCCCGAGGATGGCGACGGCTTCGCCTCGTCCTATTGCAACACCGTGCCGACGCCCGAGGGCGGCACCCACGAAGCCGGCCTGCGCGCCGGGCTGACACGCGGACTCAAAGCCTATGGCGAGTTCACCAACAATCGCCGGGCGCAGCAGATCACGGCCGAAGATTTGATGACCGGTGCGGTGGTGCTGCTGTCGCTGTTCATCCCCGAGCCGCAATTTCAGGGCCAGACCAAGGAGCGCCTCGCCTCGCCCGAGGCGGCGAGGCTGGTCGAGGGCGCGCTCAAGGATCATTTCGATCATTGGCTGTCGGGCGACCCCGAAGCGGCTCGCATGCTGCTCGATGTCGTGATCGAGCGCGCCGAGGACCGGCTGCGCCGGCGCCAGCAGAAAGACCTCGACCGCAAGAGCGCCACTCGCAAGCTGCGCTTGCCCGGCAAGCTCGCCGATTGCTCGCGCTCCAGCGCCGCCGGCACCGAGATTTTCCTGGTCGAAGGCGACAGCGCCGGCGGCTCGGCCAAGCAGGCGCGCGACCGCGAGACCCAGGCGATCCTCCCCTTGCGCGGAAAAATCCTCAACGTCGCTTCCGCCAGCGCCGACAAATTGCGGCAGAACCAGGAGATCGCCGATCTGATTCAGGCGCTGGGTTGCAGCTCGGGCGAGCGCTATCAGGACGACAAGCTGCGCTACGAGCGCGTCATCATTATGACCGACGCCGATGTCGACGGCGCGCACATCGCCTCGCTCTTGATGACGTTTTTCTTCCGCGAAATGCCGAAGCTGGTCGAAAACGGAAAACTGTTTCTCGCGGTGCCGCCGCTCTATCGCTTGGCGCAAGGCGACAAGGTGGTCTATGCCCGCGACGACGCCCATCGCGCGGCGCTGACCAAGTCGGTGCTCACCAGCAAGGCCAAGATCGAAGTGAGCCGGTTCAAGGGCCTCGGCGAAATGCCGGCGAAGCAATTACGCGACACCACCATGAACGCGGCGACGCGCATTCTCGAACGCGTGACGCTGCCGCCGCCCGAGGACCGCTCGAACGTCAAAAAGACCGCGGCCCTGGTCGAAAGCCTGATGGGCCGCAAGCCCGAACTGCGTTACCAATTCATCCAGGACCGCGCGCCATTCGCCAAGGAATTGGATGTCTAATCATTGCGCGCCGGGAAATTTCTCGACATAGACCTCGCCGGCGCGGCCGAAATAGAGCGCGCGCTTTCCCGTGATGCACACCTGATAGCCGACACAGCCCGCCTGCATGATGCGGCGCAGGAATTCGACATAGGTGATCGCGCCGGTCTGCACTGATTTGAGCGCGGTCGTGATCGCCGTCTCGGAGAATTCGCGCGCGATATTGGCGCCGCCGAACTGGCGCGGATCGAGCTCCTCCGCTTCGACATGCGATCGGCCATCCGGCATGTAGTAGGTCTTTTCGCGCCGATAGAGATCGCAGTGATAGGATTCGGCGCCGACGCCGATGAGCTTGCCCACCACCGTCGGGAAATTCGTCGTCTCCGCAATTGAACCGGCGCTGCAGTCGTGAAACACCGCGATCAGATTGTTGTCCATCTCACTCTCCTCTGTCGAATTTTCGCGAACCGTCCACGGCAACGAGCAGCGCACGCAGGTCCCGGCGCAGCGCCACGAGATCGATCGATTTCAATTTCGCCGCCAATTCCTCGTGTCCTTTGCGCGCGATCCTGGTCAGCCGCGCCAAGGCGTCCCGCCCCGTCTCGGTCAGGATCAAATGCGGCGAAGATTGGTGATCGGGATTGTCGGCAAAGCGCACCACCTGATCCTCGACCAGCAAGTCCGCGATCCGCTGCACCGCCTGGCGCGAGAGGCCGAGCCGGCGCGCGATCTGCGGCACCGTCACGGCCGCGCCCGAGGCCGCGCTCATCACCTGCCAGCGCGCCTGGGTCTGGCC
>JAATGI010000204.1 GCA_015654725.1 Rhodospirillales bacterium | reverse complement strand
GGCCGGGAACAGCGGCGCGCCGGCGATGGTGCAGATCTTCGGCGTGAAGCGCTGTTGCGCGATCTGGTTGACGATCACGACCATCTGTTCGGGGCTCGAATAGGACACCAGGATATCGGCCTTGGCGTCCTTGAACTTGGTCACCTGATTGGAAAAGTCGTTGTTGGTCATTTGGAAAAAGCCGCCGGGGACTTCCTTGTAGCCCGCCGCCGACGCGACCGCCGGAACGCCGAAATGAGCGTCGCCGAAGGCGCGGCCCGCCGGATCGTCCTGCCACAGCGAGCCGACCACCTTGTCGGTCGCGAGCGCGTCCCACATCGCGACGTAATCGGTCAGCATGTCCTCGACGCCGAAGCCGATATGGAAGCTGAACGGGAATCCGGTATAGCCCGGGCCCGGCATTTTGCCGCGGCCCATCACGAAGGGCTGCCACGGCGACATGCTGGTCAGCGCCGGCACGCCGCGCGCATCCGCCAAGGGGCCGATCGACAGCACCGCCGCGCCGTTGTCGCCGAGAATGAGATCGCAACGATCGCGCAACACCAATTCGTTGGACACGGTCGCGGAGATGTTGTTGTCGGACTGGTTGTCCTTGACCACGAATTCGAGCGCGTAGGTCTTGCCGTGAAGCTCGATGCCGTTTTTGAACGCGGCCTTGACCTTGTCCATGATCCAGGCGTCGGGCACGTTGAAATTGGCCAGCCAGCCCGACTTGGCGCCGATCCAGCCGATCTTGATCGTGCTCGACTCCGCGCCCCAAACATTCACCAGCGGAACCGCCGAGGTCGCGGCCGCGACGCCGAGGGCGCCGCCGGCCTTGAGCATGTCGCGGCGGCCGAGCAGCCGGCGCCCGTTAAATCCCGTTTGCTTGGTCATCCTGTCCCTCCCGGTAAGTTTTGGTTTTTCTAATCCTGTATAACTATTGCAAATTCGCGCGAAAGCCAAGCGCCACGGGACGAATGGGCTTTGACAGGGCGCGGCCGATTTCCCAAGATCGCCGCGGGCGTGACGACGGAGAACGACGATGGCGAATCTCGGCGAATTCATCGCGGGCATGCCGAAATGCGAGCTGCATGTCCATATCGAGGGCACGCTCGAGCCGGACATGAAGTTCGCGCTGGCGCGGCGCAACGGCGTGGCCTTGCCCTATGCCGACGAAGCGGCGATGAAGGCGGCCTACGATTTCGACGACCTGCCGTCGTTCCTCAAAATCTATTACGAGGGCATGAGCGTGCTGCTGCACGAGCAGGATTTCTTCGACGTCACCTTCGCCTATCTCGCCAAGGCGCGATCGCAGAATGTGCGCTACGCCGAGATGTTCTTCGACCCGCAGGCGCATACCGCGCGCGGCGTGCCGTTCGCCACCGTGATCCGCGGCATCAGGCGCGCGCAGGCGGAGGCGGAGCGCGTTCTCGGCGTCAAGAGCCAGCTCATCTGCTGCGTGCTCCGGGATTGGAGCGCCGAATTCGCCATGACGACGCTGTTGGAAACCCTGCCCTATAAGGATTGGATCGTCGGCTTCGGCCTCGATTCCGACGAACAGAACAATCCGCCGGTGAAATTCAAGGCGGTGTTCGAGCGCGCCCGGCGCGAGGGCTATTTCCTCACCATGCACGCCGATGTCGATCAGCGGAATTCGGCCGAGCATATCCGCCAGTTGCTCGAGGACATCCGTGTCGACCGCATCGATCACGGCGTCAACGCGCTCGAAAGCGCGGGGCTATGCGACGAGATTCTGCGCCGCAAGCTCGCCTTGACGGTGTGCCCGATTTCCAATGCCTGCATCAGCCCCAGCAGCAAGGCCAAGGAAGTGAGGCGGATGCTCGAACTCGGCATGCGCGCCACGGTCAATTCGGACGATCCGGCCTATTTCCGCGGCTATATCGGCGAAAATTTCGTGCGCGCCCAGCGCGACGCCGATTTGGGGCGGCAAGACCTGATGCAGCTGTCGCGCAACGCCTTTGAAGGCGCCTGGCTGCCGAGCGCGATCAAGGACCGTTTCCTCGCCGAACTCGACGCCTACACGAGCGATTGATCGCGCTCCGGCGCATTTCGGGGGCATTTCGCTTGCCGCCGACCCGCAAGTTCGGTTAGGAGGATGATCGCTTTCGGCCGCCCACAACCGGAAGTGTTATTCCGTCCCAACGAAGCGCCCGACGGTCGAACGCCGGGTGTCGGGGAGCAACGATGACCGATCCTTTCGACCGCAATATTCTGTTCTGCCGCATGATCGGCCTGCTGAGCCAAGAGCAGTTGGACGGTTTGGCCGACAAGACCGTGGCGGTGGCGGGCGCCGGCGGAGTCGGTTTCACCCATGCCGAGAGCATCGTTCGCGAAGGCGTCGGGCGGATGAAAATCTCGGATTTCGACACCTTTGGCGCCGAGAATATGGGCCGGCAATTCGGCTGCACCGTCAACACCGTCGGGCGCGACAAGGCCGTGGTTTTGGAAGAGCGGCTGCTGTCGATCAATCCGGCGCTCAAGCTCGAGCGCTTCGGCGCGTTGGAGCCCGGCAATGTCGGGCGCTTTCTCGACGGCGTCGATTTCGCCTGCGACGCGATCGACTATTTCCATATCGCGCCGCACCGTCTCTACCACGCCGAGGCGCGCAAGCGCCGCATCCCGTCGATGCTGGCGGCGCCGCAAGGCTATGGCGCCACCGTGCATCTGTTCGACCCCGATCACATGTCGTTCGACGACTATTTCGATCTGAACGACGGCATGCCGAACCAGGAACAGCTTAATAATTGGGGCATGGGCCTCGGCCCTACCCATGTCTACCGCCACTATTTGGCGAAGCGAAACCTCGATATGGAGAACAAGACCGGCTCCGTGATCAGCGCGGTCTGCTTGCTCTCGACCGCGCTCATTGCCGCGGTGGCGTTGCGCCGGCTGCTGAAACAGGAAATCTTCATCAAGCCGGTCCCCTACATGTATCACATCGATTTGGCGATGGGCCGGTTCGACGAACTTCACATTCCCGAAGGCGTCAGGGGCATCAAGGCCGATCCGCAAAAATATATGCGTTGAAAAGGGCGCCGGCGGATCGAATCCGAGCGGCGCATTCCCCCGCCCGCGCGCGCCGCGCGAAATGCCCAGGGTCATCGCCGGGGGTTCCGGGCATCGAGCCCAGGGGGCGGCATGATCGATGGGGCGCCGGATCGTCAACCGCACCGAAGCCAATCCCGAGGTATTATCTTAAGAAAAGGGAGTAACCGGAGAATAGTGCGGTAGATTCCAAGTGTTCGGCCCACCCGTGGGGGCGCAATCCGCGGTTGAATTTTTACCGTTTACTGCGGATTAACCTATTCCGAGGAAACTCGCCATTGCGGTAGAGCGGGTTTTCGGAACAGGCCATGAGCATCGATATCAATGAATTGTCGGCCTTTGGGCAGCGGGATCGGGTGATCCGGCGCCGGCTGGCGTTATGGGAGTCCGACCCGCCGAAAAACAAGATTCTGATGGAGCTTTACCGCTACTGGGAATCGTTGCGGCCGGAAGGCTTGATCCCGTCGCGCAAGGATTTCGACGTCCTGCGGCTGCGCCGGGTCATGGGCACCACCTCGATCGTCGAGGTCGATACCAAGGACCCGATGGATTTCCGGCTGCGGCTTTACGGAACCGAACTCACCCTTCCCGGCAATTTGTCGAATCGGAAGCTCGCGGAGCTGCAATTTTCCGATCTCTATCGCGATATGCTGGCCCAGGATTACACCGCCGCGCGCGACATCGGCGTGCCGCTTTATCACGAGGTGGCGGCGCTGATCGACTTCATCACCCATTCTTATTCGCGGCTGATCTTGCCGTTCGCCGGCGACGGCCGGAACGTCAATCAGTTGATCGTCTGTTCAATCCACCAGGATCTGCCGGACCTCGTTAAGCTCCTGCACTGAATTGGAATCCGGCAACAAGAGCCACTGATTCATGCGCTCGACGAAGCCGGCCCGCGACATGTGGCAGAAGCCGATCGTGGTCGGCTGCCCGCCGGAAAAGAAATCGAAACTCACCCGCCCCTCGACCTCGGTCCAGCCATATTGCGTGACGGCGATCCCGGTCGCGGCGAGCGCCTCGGTGATGACCGCGGTGACGTGATCGAACCAGAAGTTTCTCAGCAGCAGGCCGCGGCCCAGATGATCCAGCAGGCCCGATAGATTCTTCTTGCGATAGGCCGGCTCGATCCACAACCCCCCGGTATGCCCGATCCGGCCCGCCAGCACGGTGTCGGGCAGATTCTCGATCCGGACCACGCCCTCGACCTTGTTCGGCCGGTCGTGCCAGAGCCGCATCGACTGTAGCTCGTCGAAGAAATTGTCGGTGTCGATGATGCGTTGCGCGCCCATCGCGACGGTGTCGCCGTTCGACTCGACCGCGCGCAGCCAGAACGCGTTTTGGAAAGAAAGATTGCTGTGATCGGGATCGTAAGTCGGGTTGTGGATGTATCCTGGCGATAGCTCGCGCCGCAAACGGATGTAATCGCGAAAGTTCGACTCAACATAGACGTCGAGACCCACCGCGGCGATCTTTTCCGACATCAGCTGGCAAAAGCGCTGAACCGATGCGAATTCTTCGTTGGTCAATGGCGTCATTCGCCGACTCCTGGGGCGACGAGGTATCGAGACTTTGAGGATAATACACCTAAAATGTTGATAAAATAGGGCAGATAAAGGTTAACGCGAGAAAATCGCCATTACCGCCTGATTTACCATAAGACTTCAACCTTTAGTGGCTCGGGCTCTGGCGGTTACTATTAATATCCCGGCCAGGACCGGCGCCACGCCTCCGAGTTGCGGCCTGGTTATCGCGCCGTGCGCGCGATCGCCGAGGCGGGTGGGGTGCGCTCTTGTTCGCCGGCCGCCGCCGGCGCTACCGTGGCTGAAACGTCATCTCGGGAGGAAACCATGCTCGAACTCTATCACGCCGAGCCGAGCGCCAATTCGATGAAGCCGATGATTTGCCTGAAGGAAAAGCGGCTCGATTTCGTCAGCCACTATGTCGATCTTCTGGCCTTCGAGCAGCACGAGCCGGCCTTTGTCGCCATCAACCCCAACGGCCAGGTGCCGGTGCTGATCCATGACGGCGCGATCATCGCCGAATCGACCGTGATCAACGAATATCTCGACGAGGTGTTTCCCGAAGTGCCGCTCAAGCCGGCCGATCCGGTGGCGCGGGCGCGCATGCGCGTGTGGAGCAAGTTCATCGACGAATATTTCTGCCCGGCCTTGAGCATGATCGGCTGGCATGTCCGCATCCGCCAGACCGCCAAGGCCGTCGAGCCGGCGCGCTTCGCGAAACTGTTGGAGCGCATTCCCCTGGAAGAGCAGCGCCAGAAATGGGCCACCATCGGCGGCGATTCCTTCACCGAGGCCGAGCTCGCGGATTCGCGCCGCCGCCTCGTGGTCTCGGCGCAACGCATGGAAAAATCGCTCTCGGAAGGACCGTGGCTGGCGGGCGAGACTTATTCGCTGGCCGATCTCGATACCTATTCGATGGCGGTGGCGTTGCCGCGACTCATGCCGGAAAGCGTGAGCCAGGAAAAAACGCCGCGTCTCCTCGATTGGATCGCGCGCATGAACGCGCGTCCGGCGGTGAAAGCCGCGCTCGCCATGTCGCGCCGCGATCCCAGGACCGGCCGCCGCATCGATCGTCCCGCCGCCGCCTCGGCCTGACCCCGCCGGTCGCGCCGAAGCAGCCCTCATGTTAGGCTTCAGCGACGATCGGTTGGAACGAGGGGGCCGTGGCCGAATCCCGCGGTGAACGCAAGCTTTCCGCCATCCTGGCGGCGGATGTGGCGGGCTATTCGCGGCTCGCAGGCGCCGACGAGGAGCGCACCCTCGCGCGGCTTCGCGCGCTCCGAAGCGACCTGATCGACCCGACCGTCTCCGTGCATCATGGCCGCGTGGTGAAACGCACCGGCGACGGTGCGCTGATCGAGTTCCGCAGCGTGGTCGATGCCGTGCGCTGCGCCGTCGAAGTACAGACCGGCATGGTCGAGCGCAATGCCGGGCTGCCGCCCGAACGCCGCATCGAATTCCGCATCGGCGTTCATCTCGGCGATGTCGTCGAGGAGAGCGACGGCGACCTGATGGGCGACGGCGTCAATATCGCGGCCCGGCTTGAAGGGATATCCGAGCCGGGCGGGATTTGCCTTTCCGAAGACGCCTATCGCCAAGTGCGCGGCAAGATCGCCGAGAATTTCACCGATCTCGGCGCGAAAGACCTGAAGAACATCGCCGAGCCGGTGCAGGTCTATGCGATTGCACCATCGGGATCACCCAACCAGCCCCCACCCGAAACGCTTCGCGTTTCTTCCCTCCCCCGTAAAACGGGGGAGGGTGGGGAGGGGGCCGCATCGGCGGGAAACATATCACCCCGCCTTTCCATTGTGGTTCTCCCTTTCGCCAATATCGGCGGCGATCCGGATCAGGAGTATTTCGTCGATGGCGTGACCGAGAGTCTGACCACGGATTTGTCCCGCATCAGCGGCTCGTTCGTGATCGCACGCAATACGGCCTTCACTTTCAAGGGCAAGCCCATCGACGTAAAGCAGATCGGGCGCGAACTGAATGTGCGTTACGCTCTCGAAGGCTCGGTGCAGCGCGGCGGCAATCGTTTGCGCGTCAACGTGCAATTGATCGACGCCGAGACCGGCAATCATCTTTGGGCCGAGCGTTTCGACAAGCCGGTCGCCGATCTCTTCGATATGCAGGACGAGATCGTCGCGCGCCTCGCCAATCAATTGAACGCCGAGTTAATCGCTGCCGAGGCACGTCGCGCGGAAAAGTCGCCGCATCCCGATTCAATGGACCTTTATTTCCAGGGACAGGCTTGGGCAAACAAGGGGATGACGCCCGAACACATGGCGCAGGCGCGTGGTTTTTTCGAACGCGCCTTGGCGCTCGATCCCAGCAATCTTGAGGCGCTGGTCGGAACGGCGTGGATCGACGCGACTATGGGCGGCGCTTTCACGGCCGATGATCGGGCCACGCGTTTGGCGGCAGCGGAAACGGCAATAACCAAGGTGCTGTCGCTGGCGCCGGGCCATGCCGTCGCTCATTACCTGTCAGGCTACGTCCAAATCCTCACCAACCGCGCGGCCCAAGGAATCGCGGAGTGTGATCGGGCTTTGGCCCTGGATCGAAATTTAGCCGACGCTCACGGGGCGATCGGTGGTGCCAAATATTTTATCGGCCGAGGCGCCGAAACAGAAGCGCATGTCCAGGAAGCGCTTCGCCTCTCTCCACGCGATAGGAGCGCCTATACCTGGATGGTCTATGTCGGCGCCGTCAAACTAGTGCTTGGCGCCGATGAAGAGGCCATTGCTTGGTTGCGCCGCTCTATCGAAACCAACCGAAATATTCCGGTTGGACATTTTTTTCTCGCCGCCGCCTTGGCGCATCTCGGCCGGTTGGAGGAGGCGCGGGCCGCTGTGCAAGCTGGATTGGCGCTCGATCCGAACTTCACCATCCGCCGCTTGCGCGAAGGTGCATCGAGCGACAATGCGACCTATCTGGCGCAGCGTGAGCGACAAATGGACGGCATGCGCAAGGCCGGCGTACCGGAGGGATGAGCGCCGCTTGAAATAACTCTCCAAGCGGCGTATTTACGTATCAAACGTACACGCCGTCTCGCAAGATGGACACAAGAGGATACACTAAAAATTAGAATTTACCCACATCTATTTATAGAATTAGCTGCGGATTCGCTGCAAAAGCAGCAAAAGGCGAAGCTGCCGGGTTGGAGGCATATTCTATATCTTGTGTCCGACCCGACGGATCGATCAGGCGTCTCGAACGGAACTGTAAGGAGAATGCTCGATGATGTCCCCAGCCGACCGCCAGAAAGCCGCCAGCGCGTTGCGCGCCGCCGAGGAAACGCGCCAGCAGATGACGCAGCTCTCCAAGACCTGGCCCGAGATCGATCTCGACGACGCCTATGCGATCCAGGACCTCGTCATCAAGGACAAGGTCGCGCGCGGCGCCAAGGTGGTCGGCTACAAGATCGGCCTGACTTCGAAGGCGATGCAGGCCGCATCGCAGATCGACGAGCCGGATTACGGCCATCTCCTCGACACTATGATCGTCGCCGACGGCGCCAAGATTCCGCACGCCAATTACTGCGTGCCCCGGGTCGAGATCGAGCTGGTGTTCGTGCTGAACAAGCCCTTGAAAGGCCCCGGCATCGGCATGATGGAGGTGATGCGCGCCACCGAATATGTCGTGCCGGCGATGGAGCTGGTCGATGCGCGCATCGTCAATCCGCGCAAGATCTTCGACACCGTCGCCGATAACGGCGCGGCGGCGGGGCTGGTGATCGGCGGGCGGCCCCTGAAGCCCTTCGATGTCGATCTGCGCTGGGTCGGCGGCGCGCTCTACGTCAATTCCGACATCGAGGAAACCGGCTTGGCGCTTGGCGTCATGGGCCATCCGGCACTCGGCATCGCCTGGCTCGCCAACCGCTTCGGCCGCCACGGCATTGAAATTCCGGCCGGACAGGTGTTGCTCTCCGGCTCCTTTATCCGCCCGATCTGGGCCAAGAAGGGCGATACCGTCCATGCCGATTTCGGTCCGCTCGGCGGCCTCGCCGTGCAATTCGTCTAGAGGTGAGCGCCATGGAACTTCCGCAAAACAAATTCAAGGCCGCGATCGCCAAGGGCCAATTGCAGATCGGCATCTGGAGCAGCCTCGCCAGCAATATCGGCGCCGAGATCATCTCCGACAGCGGCTTCGATTGGATCCTGCTCGACACCGAGCATTCGCCGAACGAAATCCCGAGCCTGCTGCAGCAGCTCCAGGCCGTGCAGCGCGGCACCGCGACACCGATCGTGCGCCCGGCCTGGAACGACATCGTGCTGATCAAGCGCATCCTCGATATCGGGCCGCAGACGATCCTCATTCCCTATGTCCAAAGCGCCGAGGAGGCCCGTCAGGCGGTGGCGGCGACCCGCTATCCGCCGGGGGGATTGCGCGGCGTCGGCGGCGGCCGCGCCAGCCGCTATGGCCGCATCGCGGACTATCTCAAGAAAGCCGACAGCGAGATGTGCGTTCTGGTTCAGGTCGAAACCCGCGCGGCGCTCGACCGGCTCGAGGAAATCGCCTCGGTCGAGGGCGTCGATGGCGTCTTCATCGGCCCGTCGGATTTGTCGGCCTCACTCGGCCATATCGGCAATCCCGCGCATCCCGAGCCGCAGCGCGCGATCGAGGACGCGGCGCGCCGCCTCAAAGTCATCGGGAAGCCGCCCGGCATCCTGACTTCGAACGAGGACGAGGCGCGGCGCTATATCGGCTGGGGCTATGTCTTTGTCGCGGTCGGCGTCGACACCGTGCTGCTGGTGCGCGGCGCCGACGCGCTGGCGAAAAAGTTCAAGGGGTAGCCCCCACCCGCGATGCTGCGCATCGCCGCCCTCCCCCGTGAACGGGGGAGGGTTGGGAGGGGGCTTAACGACTATCCAATTTTCTCATCCAGCCCAAGCCATCCTCGGTCTTGCCGCGCGGTTGATATTCGGCGCCGACAAAGCCGGACCAGCCGAGCCGGTCGATTTCGCGCAGGATCCAGGCGTAATTGAGTTCGCCCTCGTCCGGCTCGGCGCGGCCCGGCACGCCGGCGAATTGGATATGGGCGATCTTCGGCAACAGGCGCTCGAAACGGCGCATGACATCGCCTTCCATGATTTGCAGATGATAAAAGTCGAACATCAGTTTGAGGCGCGGCGAGGCGATCTCGTCGATGATTTCGGCGGCGCGGTCGGAACTCGACAGCAGATAGGTCGGGCGGTCGACGCGATTGACCGGCTCGATCACCAGGGTGACGCCCGCCGCCTCGGCCTGCTTCACGGCGCGGGCGAGATTGCGGCGATAGGTCGTGAAACATTCGGCCTCGTCGAAACCGGCGAAGGAGCCGGCCAGGGCATGGACATGGCGCACCCCCAAGGCCGCGCCATAGTCGAGCGCCTGGGCGATGGCGGCGTCGAAGTCGCGCTCGCGGCCGGGCACGCCGGCGAAACCCGCCTCGCCTTTTTTCGCATCGCCGCCCACCGTATTGAGTCCGATCAGCGGAATGCCGGCATCGGCGATGCGCCGGCGCAATTCCGTGATCGAATACTCGTAAGGCGTCCAGCCCTCGACCGCCTGGAACCCGGCGCGAGCCGCCGCCGCGAACCGGTCGAGAAACTCATATTCGCGGAACAAAATCCCGATATTGGCCGAGAGGCGCGGCATGGCTCATTTGATGACGATGGTGTTGGCCGGGGTGGCGATGCCGTTGTCGAGCATGATCGGCGCCGCCACCAAGAGACCCTCCCATTGCCCGTCGGCCGCGCAATCCTCGGCCAAGGGCTTCAACACGAACTGCTCGCCCAAGGACAGGCCCAGGAGCGGGATGGCGCGGTGATGCAAGGCGTCGGCATCGGCCAGGTTCCACGGCCACGGCTCCCCGCCGGCGTGTCGGTGCCGAGCGCCGCGACGCGATTGTTCCAGAGCCACTCGACCGTGGCGCGGCTCGCCTCGACCCCGGCCGATTGGAGCTTGTCCATCGGCGCCATGGCGCGCTTTTCCGCCTCGCTCGAGGCTTCGTAAGCCTCCATCCAACCGGTGCGGACCAACAGCACCGAGCCGGGTTCGAGCTTGGTCTTTTGCGCCGCGAGCGCGCCTTGCAAATCGGCGAGCGTGACCACGTCGCGCGTCAGCGGCTTGATCGGCCGCCCCTGCGCCGCGCGGAACCTCACCGCGTCGATCAGCACGCCCCGGCCGACGAACTTGTTGGCCCAATTGCTGATGCCGAGCTTGCTTTTCCGCGTCCTGATCTCCTCGGCCGTGGCGCCGTTATAGAATTTGCGATGCTTGACATGGCCGACATGGGCGAGCCCGTCCCACTGGCTGCCTTCCTGCGTGTTGTAGACGTTGAGCAAATCGTCATGCGCGGTCGGGCTAAGATTGACGATCTCGTGGACGAAGGGCGGGCGGCCGAACAAGGGCGGCTTGGCATAGCCGATCTTGGCGTCGAGCCGGAACGCCTTGCCCTTTTTCACCAGCCGCGCCGCCGCGACGATGCCCTCGGGCGTCAGGAAATTGAGGCAGCCGAGTTCGTCATCGTCGCCGAACACGCCCCAATTCGATTCCGGCGGCGCGTCCTGCCGCACCGGCAATTGATCGAATTTGGGAATCGCGGCGAAATCGATCGGCTTGCTCATGGCGTCCTCCACTGGTTTTCGCCCGGACACTATAGGCGGCCAAAGTCGGCTTCAATCGGGCCGACGCTTGCCATGCCGGATGCGGAGAATGACGACTTCGTCTTCGCCGACGCTATAGCGAATGATGTAGGGCCAGACCGAAAGAAGCTCGCGCCGGTTCGCCCCGATGGGCCGCCCGCGATGGGGGGCATAAGCCAAGCTGTCGCATGCCGCGATCAGCTTATCCGAGATGCGATCGGCGGCTATGGGATTGAACTGCCGGATGTAATCTCGGATGCCGCGCAGTTCCAAGAGCGCGGTAGCCGTCAGGGTTACTCGCACTTGGGCGGCGGCAACTCGTCAGGCTTGCCCCAGGACAGCAGCCAGTCGCGCACTTTCTCCCAGGGAATGACTCGCCCCGCCGCCACATCCGCCTCAGCCTCGGCGAGGGCCTTTTCCTCGGTCTCGTCGTCCGGCTCGAAAAGCCACGGGTCGTTGGTGTCGTCGGGGGTCTTGGTATCGTCCATCGTTGTAAACCTAGCACAAAGCCATTCCGAACGTCATTGATTTGGGGATTTCGGCGGGCGCGGCAACACCTCCCTCGATCAACGAGCCGACGGCTGGCCTCAGGCGACGAGGGCGGGCGCTTGCGGCACGGTCCGCCAGAATTCGGGATCGTGGCCGAAGAAGATGCGCGCGCCGCCCCGCTCCAGCGCCTCGAGCCGGTCGAGCGAGGCCAGCATCGCCGCGCGGTCGTACATGGCCGGCGGCAGGCGACGCTCGCGCAGGGTCTGGCAGAAATAGCACGCGTCCGCCGCGAGCCCGACCTCGCCGCCATCGAGCCGCACCTTGAGCGACTGATGACCGGCCGTGTGCCCATGCGTCGGCAAGCACATGACCGAGCCGTCGCCGAACACATCGTGCTCGCCATCGACCACGCGCATTTTATGCCCGAGGTCGTAGTCGCGCGGCGCGTAGCCGCTTCGCAACGCGGCGTCGTGGTCCTTGCCCACATCCCATTCGCGCCGCTGCACCAGCATGGTCGCGTTGGGGATCAGCGCGTTGCCGCCGACATGGTCGAAATGCAGATGCGAACTGATCAGAAGATCGATTCTGCCGGGATCGCGGCCGATCGATTCGAGCCGCTCGCTGACCGCGGCGCCCGGCGCCAAGCCGACCTGGAACATTTGGGCGAGGCGCGGGCCGAGCCGCTCGACCGGGTCGCGCCGCAAATCGGGATGCAGCCCGGTGTCGAACAGCGCGCGGCCCCTCGGATGCTCGATCAGATAAGCCGGGACCGGGATGGTGATGTCGCCCTCGGCGCCCTCCATCAGAAGGTTCTTCGCGCCGCTGATCGTGCCGCAGGTGAACGCGTGGAGTTTGATCGTCATCGCCGCCTCCCTGGATGCGCGCCACAGGATACGCGACTTAACGAGGCGCTTACACCGATCCTGTCCACATCCGCGCGAGCAGCCGGTCTTGTTTATAGAACTGATGATAAAGCGCCGCGAGGATATGGAGACAAGCGAGGCCGAGCAACGCGAAAGCGCCGGCGAAATGCGCCGCCATGGGCGGGTAATTCCAGAAATTGGGCAAGGGCCGGGGAGAGCCGAAAAACAAGATCGCGGGGGCGCCGGACAAAACCATCACGCCGATGCCGCTGGCGCCCATGACGAGGATCAAGACGTAAAGCAGCACGCGCACGATTCGCTCGGACACGGCCTGCCACCCCGGCAAACCCAAGAGCGGCGCCGGCCGGCGGTCGAAAAACCACCAGACGATCCGAAACACCGTCAACGCCAAGGCGAAAATGCCCAGCGGCACGTGACCCCGCAACAAGCCGGCCTTGAGCGCCGGGTCCGCCGTGTTGGCGGCCAGGAACCCCAGCCCGAACAGCGCCAAGATCGCCGCCGCCGCGACCCAGTGAACCGCGATGGCGACCGCGCCGTAACGGTCGGTGCTGCTTTTCCACGCCATGAGATCGCCCCTTGTGTTCGGGATGGACGAAGGGTTATATAGCATACGATGTTTATAGATAGCAAGCTATATAATCATGCCAAACGATGAATTGTCGCTCGGCTACCTCATGCATTGGGGCGCGCGCCTGTTGCGGCGGCTGGCCGACCGCCGGTTGAAGGCGATCGGTCTTTCGACCGCGCACCTGCCGGTGATCAACGCGCTCATCGACAACCCGGCGCTGTCGCAAAAGGCGCTGGCCGAGATCGCGTCGATCGAACAGCCGACCATGGCGGCGACGCTGGCGCGGATGGAGCGCGACCGTCTCGTCGAGCGGCGGCCCGACCCCGACGACAAACGCGGCGCGCTCTACTCGCTGACGCCGGCGACGCGACGGAAGATCGGCGCGATCCGGCGCGCGGTGGAGGAAGTGAACCGCGAAGCGCTGAGCGGCCTGCCCGAAACGCAACGCCCGCAATTCCGCCGGCAGTTGGAGACCATGATTCGAGCAATGGATAGGCTTCTGGCGGACGAGTCCTAGGCAATAGCCGAGCCGGAGAACCCTCATGCAACGCATCGCCATCATCGACCGGAAAGACATGAACGCGGAACAGGCGCGGGCCTGGGACGCGGCGACCAAGGACCCGGACGCGCCGCGCGGCGGGCCGTACCCGGTCTATATCCGCCTGCCCAAATTGTTCGAGGCGATGCAAAAGCTGAGGGCGTGTCTGGCGAGCGGACCGCTCTCCACCCGCGAACGGCAGATCGTCAACCTCACGGTCGCGAGGGCCTGGAACGCGCGCTATCCCTGGTTCGCCCAGGTGCGCCGATCGGTCGCCGCCGGGATTCCGCAAGCCGCGATCGACGCGATCAATACGCGCGAGACGCCCGACTTGCCCGACGCACGGGAGCGCACCTGCTACATCGTGGCGCGCGACCTGCTCGCCGGCAAGGGCCTCAGCGACGCGGTCTATTCCGACGCGGAAAAGACGATGGGATT
>JAATGI010000337.1 GCA_015654725.1 Rhodospirillales bacterium | reverse complement strand
TGGGCGAAAAGATCGGCAAGCAACACCTGACTTACGCGCAAGGGGCCTCGGCCGAGCTGGTGGCGATGGTGACGATCGGCGCGGCCGATGCCTGGGGCCTGCCGGTCAGCACGACGCATGTTCTGTCCTCGGGCGTCGCCGGAACCATGACGGCGAACGGTTCCGGCCTGCAACGGGCCACGGTCCGCAATCTTATCATGGCCTGGGTGCTGACCCTGCCGGCGTCGATCGTGCTCTCGGGAGTGTTGTTCTATATCTTCCGCGCGGTGTTCTAGGCCGCCAGCTTTCTCGCCAGCCACGCGGCGGCGAATGGCGCGTGTTCGGACCAGTTGTCGCTCGCGCAGTGGCGGTCACGGGCGAAAGTGAGAATGTCCTGGCGCACGCCCTGTTCGCTCAACCAATGAATTTCGCCGATCGGCACGAGCTCATCCAGTTCGCCATTGATCGAGAGCAAGGGGGCGTGCGCTTGTGCCGCCAACAAGCCCTGGGCCGCAAGCGATAGCGGGCGCAGGCCATCGAGCAACGCCGCCGGTTCGCCTCTCGGATCGAGGCCAAGAATGCGGGCCAGCGCCATGCGCGTCGGGAACGGCAGACGGGCGAAATTTTCGTCGGTAAAGGACAAATGGATCGGGCCGCCGACATTGACGACGCCTTTGAGCGTCGGGTCCGTGAGCGCGAGCTTGGTCGCGTAATAGCCGCCGAAGCTCAACCCGTAGATGCCGAGCCGCGCGGCGTCGATGCGCCGGTCTTGCTTCGCCCAGTCGAGCGCGGCGCGATGCAGCCGTTCGGCGTTCGGACCGGTCGGGATCGGGGCCTCGCCGGTCCCTGGTATGTCGATTGCGAGCGTGGCAATCCCACGCCGCAAAAACTTCCCACATTGGAAATGGAGTTCGAGATCGCTTTTCCAGACGTCGATGCCGCCGGAAATCAGCACCAGCGGCGCCGGCGCGGTCATGCCACGCGGCAGGCGCAGCAACGCCGGGGAGCTCTTGTCGCCCAACGAAATCGCGACGCGCGTCATCGGATCGTGGAAATATTTCGCCGCGCGGCCATAGGCCTCGTTGTGACGGCGATAAGCCCGGGCACCCCCCTCATTCAAGATGTGCGGAAAACGCGCGAAAAAGAACCAGAAGGAGGCATCGAGATAGGCGCGCTCGGCCGCGACCGTGCCGCCCTCCCGTTCCGCGCTTTCCGCGCGCGCGAAATGACGCTCGCCGACCGTCGACATGATCTCGGGCCAAGCGGGGTTTGCCGGATTTCCCGCGTTGCGCGTGGCTTCGATCAGAGTCGGCAAATCGATGCCGGTGCGCACGAAACCGGGAAAGCGCGCCGCGAGTTCCGGCGCGACGCCGTCGATGGCGGGAGCGGTCATGAAGGGCATCGCGAATCTCCTCGATCGGTTTGTACGATCCAAGGCTAACGACCCCGTCCGAGCCGCTCATTCACCTAGGTTAAGGCTTGAGCGTTTTCTTCAGGCGCGACAGCGATTGCGGCCGGATGCCGAGATAGGAGGCGAGATAATGCTGCGGCACCCGCTCGATCTCGGCGGGAAACATCTCGCGCATGGCGCGATAGCGGTCCCCGGCGTCTTCCAACAGGAAGGAAATCTCGCGACGTTCCTTCCGGACATAAAGCATTTCGGCGACGCGGCGGCCGAACTTTTGCCATTCGGCATGCCGGTCGAAGAACGCGGTGAAGGCTGCATAGGGCCAGACCGTGAGAACGCAATCCGTCACCGCGCCGATCGCGACTTCGGCTGGGCGTCCTAAGACCGCGGAGCCGAACGAAACGGTGAAGGATTTGGCGAAGCTGAAATCCTTGGTCGCCTCCTCGCCGTTCGGCAGCAGCGTGTAATAGCGCACGATGCCGTCATGGATGAAGGCGACTTCGTGGCGTTCCTGGCCCAGCACACAGAAATCCTCGCCGGTGCCGAGGCGGCGCGGTTTTCCGGCGGCGATGAAAGCGGCAAGCTGATCCGCCGGCGGCTCGGCGAAGCGCCTGACATAGGCCGCGATGTCGGGCGGGCCATCACTCATTCATGCGGCGCGTGATCGCGACC
>JAATGI010000182.1 GCA_015654725.1 Rhodospirillales bacterium | reverse complement strand
GCCAATCCGCCCAACACGCTCAATGTCGTGATCCCCAAGGACAAGGTCACGATCCTCGACGATTGGGGCGGCGACAAGACGCTCGGCATGCGGGCCAGCGGCTCCAACAGCGTCAAGGTCGATAAGGTGTTCGTGCCCGAGCACCACGCCGTCTTCACGCCGCGGATGTGGGCGGAGCCCGAGAGCATGCGCGACGGCACGCCGGGCACGCGGCTCCACGGCAACCCGATGTATCTCGGCCGGGTGATGGGCCCGTATCACATGTCGCTGGTGACGCCCGTGATCGGCGCGGCGCGCGCCGCCATCGACGATTTCGAGCGGATCATCAAGACCCGCGACACGTTGTTTCCGCCGGTCGTCAAGCGCGCGGAACATCCCGACTTTCAGCGCACGCTCGGCCAAGCCACGACGCTCGCCGATGCCGCCGAGGCGATCATGGTTCGCACCGGCCAGATGTATATGGAGTATTGCGAACGCTGGGCGGAAACCGGCCAACTCATTACGATCGAGGACAATATCCGGCTCTGGGGCCAGATGCAGCATGCCGGGCAGCTCGCCTGCCAGGCGACCGAGATCATCTTCAACAACGCGAGCTCGGCGGCGGCGAAAAAGGGTCAGCGCATCCAACGCTATTATCGCGACTGCGGCATGTATAAGAGCCACATCTCGTCGCAATACCTCAATTTCGCCGGGCCGATCGGCCGCGCGCATCTCGGCCTGCCGCTCAACATGTTCGGCCTCTGATTCCGCGGACCTACTTCAGGCGAAGGCGATCGAGCCACTGCGCCAGCACGGCGGCGACCTCATCGCTGTTCTTCTCGCTCATCATCATGTGACCGTTGCCGCGGATACCGGCGTCTTCGAGGCGCAGATGCTCGATCGTCGCGCCGGCCTGCGCCAGATAATCGTGGACACCGTGATTGGTTAGCGCGAGCCATGACGCTTCCGAGGCGACCAGCAGGATCGGAATGCCTTTCAGATTGACGAGCTGGCGCGCCGGCTCCGCCTGCACATAGCAGTCCGGCAGATCGGGGCTGGGGGCGGGCCGCAAGACGCGCTTCAATTCGGACGGATCGCCGACCGGCGGATCGTAGGTCATTGGAATCGCGGTCACGCCCCATTCGAGGCCGCCGAGGCCCGGTATCTCAAAAAACGCCGGGCTGACCGGCTCGGCCGCGACGATCGCCTTGACAAGCGCCGGCCTGGTATCGGCCATGATCCAGCCAAACGGCCCGCCCATCGAATGGGTCATCAAAATGGAAGGCCCGATCTTATCCAGCAGTTCGGCACCGCAGCGTTTCATCGCCTCTTGAATGGCGACGAAACTCGCCGGCATCGGCCCCATCCCGGCGATCAGTTGATCGACGGCGGGATCGCCGATCTCGCCGCTGCCCGGCCATTGCGTATGGAGCTTGGCCCGCGGATGCCGTCCGAATTTCGCCGAGGCGGTAAAAAATGCCTGCAGGAATTGATAGTCCATTGGCGGTGTCGCCGGGCCTTGCACGTCGGGGTGATAGGGTGCCCTTCCATGGGCGACGCGATCGACCACGTAGACGGCATAGCCTTGGCGCAGGAAATATTCCGCCCAACCCGGCCTGCCGTCGGGCGTGCTGAGGTAATCGAGGCCCTGTCCGCCGCCGCCATGCACCATCACCAGCGGATAGCGGTGACGGCGCTCGGCCGGAATTTGGTACTGCACGAACATTTGCCCGGTCGCGACCAGCCCAAACGGCTTTTCGACGCGCTGAACGCCGACCCAAAAGGCGCCCTGTTCGGCAATCGTTAGCGGTTCCGTATTCATGTTGTCTCCTGTTGCCTTCAGTTCGTGTGTTCGGCTCTCCGGTCGGCGCGGGCTTGCCGCAGCGCGCGCCATACCCGTTCGCTGGTCGCGGGCATGTCGAGCTCGCGCACGCCTTCCGCCCTCAGCGCGTCCATCACCGCGATCATCACCGCCGGCAAGGCGCCAACGCAGCCCGCCTCGCCGGCGCCTTTGGCGCCAAGCGGATTGGTCGTGGTGGGAACCGGATTGCTGATCACCTCCATGTCGCACAACGTGTCGGCGCGCGGCATGGCGTAGTCCATGAAGCTCGCGGACAGAAGCTGCCCGCTGCCCGGCTCATAGGCCACCTGCTCCATCAGAATCTGGCCCACGCCCTGCGCCACGCCGCCGTGAATCTGGCCCTTCAGGGTCAGCGGATTTATCACCGTGCCGACATCGTCGACGACGAGATATTTCACCAGGGCGACGGTGCCGGTGTCGGGATCGATCTCGACCTCCGCGACATGGCAGGAATTGGGGTAGGTCTCGCTCGGCAGGTAGGTCGCGTTCTCATAAAGCCCTGGCTCCAAGCCGGGCGGCAGCCGCGCCGGTTGGAACGCCGCCTTGGCGACCTCTTTGAGCGCGATGACGCGATCGGTCCCAGCCACGGTGAAGGTCCCTTCGGCGAAAGCGATATCCGCTTCGGCGGCTTCGAGAAGATGCGCGGCTATTTTGCGCCCCTTTTCGATCACCTTGTCGCTGGCGCGCACGAGCGCCGAGCCGCCCGACACCATCGAGCGCGAACCGTTCGAGCCCATGCCGAACGCGACGGTATCGGTGTCGCCGTCGATATATTGAACGTCGGCGGGATCGATGCCGAGTTGCTGATTCAGAATCTGCTTGAACGCGGTGTCGTGGCCCTGGCCGTGCGACTTGGTGCCGAGAAGGACGATGACCGTGCCGCTCGGATTGAAGCGGATTTCGGCATATTCCGGCACCGGGCCGGCGGCCTGCTCGATGACATTGGCGACGCCGACGCCGCGCAGCCGGCCGCGTGCCTTGGCCTGTTCGCGTCGCGGCGCGAGGCCGGCATAATCGGCGGCCTCAAGCGCCATCGTCAAATTCTTGGCGAAATCGCCGCAATCGTAATGCGGGCCCAGCGCCGTCTGATAGGGCATGGCGTCCGCCGGGATGGTATTGCGCCGTCGCAGCTCGATGGCATCGATTCCAATCTCGTCCGCCGCCGCTTCGATCGCGCGCTCGATCAGATAGCTCGCTTCGGGCCGGCCGGCCCCGCGATAAGGCGCGGTCGGGCTGGTGTTCGATAGCACCGCGCGGATCGCGACATAGGCGGCCGGAATGCGATAGACGCCGACCACGGTCCCGATCATGCCGAACGGCGTGAGCAGCTGCCGGTCGGAGGCGATATAGGCGCCGATATTGGCGAGCATATCGAGCCGCAAGCCGAGAATCGTGCCGTCCTTGTCCAAGGCCAGCTCGATCTCGCCGATATTGTCGCGGGCATGCTCGTCGGCCAGCAGCACCTCCGAGCGCTCGCAGGCCCATTTCACCGGCCGGTCGAGCTTGCGCGACGCCCACAGCGTCAGCCGGTCCTCGACATAGTGCCAGCCCTTGGTGCCGAAGCCGCCGCCGACATCGTGCGTCACCACCCGCACCTTGCTTTCCGGCACCTTGAACACTTGGTTGGCCAGCATGTTGCGGACGCGGTGCGGGTAATTGACGTTGGCATAGAGCGTGTAGCGATCCTGCCCGGAATCGTAAGCGCCGATAAGGCCGCGCGGCTCCATATACTGGGCGTGGACGCGGCTGATGACATAGCGGCGGCGAACGATATGGTATGCGCGGGCGAACGCCTCGTCGGCCTTGCGTTTGTCGCCGCGCTCAAAGAGGTGCGAGATGTTGTCGGGATTCTGGTCCCATACGCGCGGCGCGTCGGACAGCGCCGCCTCGGCGACCGAGGTGACGGCGGGCAGCGGCTCATAGTCGATCGCGATCAGCTCGGCCGCATCCCTGGCCTGGTTGAGCGTCGCGGCGACAATCATCGCCACCGGATCGCCGACATAACGAACGCGATCCGACACCAGCGCCGGGCGTTGCGGCGCGAACAGCGGCGAGCCGTCGGCCTTTTTGCGCGGCATCGTCGCCTTGGGCTGGCCCAGTCCGTCGGCCGCGTAATCCTTCCCGGTATAGATCGCGAGCACGCCGGGCGCGTCGGCGGCCGTTGCCGTGTCGATCGAGCGGATACGGGCGTGGGCGTGCGGCGAGCGCAAAAAAACCGCATGGACCTGGCCATGCAGGTTGATATCGTCTTGAAAGCGGCCCTGCCCGCGCAACAGGCGGACATCCTCGAAGCGAGGCACCGCCTGGCCGACACCGAATTTCATCATCGCGAAAGGATCGGCTATTCCGCGGCTCGAAGGGCCGAGGCGCGAACGTCCCATTGTTCGTCGATCACGGCGTCCTGGTGGTCATGGCCGTAGACATCGCCGTCATAATATTCCGACTGCGCCAAGGCCGGCCGCGAGCCCCAAGCATATTCGCACATCCAACCCGATGGATTGGCGAAATAGAAGGAATAGAGATGGTCGTTGGCATGCCGGCCGAGATCGATGCCGATCGGAATTTGCCGCGCCTTGACCAGATTGTAAGTGAAGGCCAGATCGTCGAAGGATTTGGCCTCCATCATGACGTGGTTGATGCGCTTTTTTTCGCCGATGCCGAAGCCCAGCGTGTGCTGGCGGTCGTTGCAATCGAAGAACATGAACTCGTTGATCGAGCCGTCGGGCCGTGGCGATTGGTATTGGATGCCGCCGCGCATGCCGAGCAAGCGATAGAATTTGTAGGTCGCGTCGAGGCCGAAATTGCGGATCAGGCAGTGGCCCATTCCGGCCGTGCCGGTCGCGAAGCCGCCATACATGCGGCGGCCGGGATGGAACGGCTTGCCATATTGAACGTGCGGCCCGTGAAAGAGCTCGATCGGATTGCCGTTCGGGTCTTCGAGCGTCATCAATTCCAGAACATGGCGATCCCGCGCCAAGGCGCGCGAGCCGATTTCATGTAGCACCCCGGCCTCCACAAGCCGGCGATGCATCTCGGCGAACTCCTCCGGTCCGGCGACGCGCAGGCCGAGCGCGTTCAGATCGTCGCTGCCATCTTCTTCCAGAATGTATCGATGGTGCCAGGAATCCATGCGGAGATAGCAGCGTCGCGGCTCGCCCTCTTCGGCCAATTCGAAGCCGAGAATTTCGGTGGCGTATTCCTTCCAGCGGGCGAGGCTGCTGACGCCGAGGCGCATATAGCCGAGTTCGGTGACTCCGGTCATGTCTCCACCCCTTCGTTCGTTTCCGTTCCCGTTATGACGGCTCGCGCAGCTCGCGCGCCAACCGATCGACGGCGTTGGCAAACAACAGCACATCGGCGCCGGCCGCGACGAAACCGCAACCGCTCGCGAACAGGCGCTTGGTATTGGCGGCGCCGCTGGTGATGGTGCCGGCCGGTTTGCCGGTCGCGATAATGCGCGCCAGCGTCGCCTCGATCGCGGCTTGGACCTCGGGATGCGCCATATCGCCGGTATGGCCGAGCGCCGCCGACAAATCGGCCGGGCCGACGAACAGCCCGTCGACGCCTTCCACCGCCGCGATCGCTTCGAGACGGTCCATGCCCTTGCGGCTTTCGATCTGCACCAGCAAGCAAATCTCGTCGTCCGACCGTTTCAGATAATCGCCGATCCGGCACCAGCGCGAGGCGCGCCCCAACACATGGCCGACGCCGCGGACGCCGCGCGGCGGATAGCGCGTGGCCTGCACCAGCGCGCGCGCCTGCTCGGCGCTTTCGACCATCGGAATGAGAAAGCTTTGCACCCCGATGTCCAGGAGCAGCTTGATCAGGTCGGGATCGCCGCTCGGCGGCCGCACCACCGGCCGCACCGG
>JAATGI010000334.1 GCA_015654725.1 Rhodospirillales bacterium | reverse complement strand
TGCGCATGCCGCAGACTCGCACGCGCCAACCCATTCGGGAATCCCTTCCCGGATTCAAATGTCAGATTTTCACCACTAGTTGTTGTTGGATGGATTATTTCGACCTATGGTATGGTCTTTCCTTGAAGAAAACGCTAATTGCGTATATGTTCGGTCCGTTCCGCGCCTCTGGCGGACAAGGGAACTCGGGGAATTCCGCTTGACGATATAGCGTTGTAAATATACAATGTAAATTATGCCGCGTAATCTCTCCCCGACCGAGGTCGCCGCTTTCCGCGCCCGGCTCTGCGCCGTGGCGGAGCGCCTCTTCGCCGAGCGCGGGCCGGCGGCGGTAACGATGCGCGAGCTGGCGCGGGAACTGGGCGTCAGCGCCATGACCCCCTATCGCTATTTCCGCGATAAGGAGGAGATTCTCGCGGCGGTGCGGGCCGCGGCCTTCGACCGCTTCGCCGAGGCGCTCGAAACCGCCGCCACGGTCGATGGCAATGCCGCGGTGCGTGCCGACGCGGTCGGCCGCGCCTATCTCGATTTCGCCTTCGGCCAGCCCAACGCCTACAAGCTCATGTTCGATTTCAATCAGCCCGATGACGGCCGCTTTCCCGATCTCAACCGCGCCGGCCATCGCGCGCGCCGCACCATGAGCGGCTATATGGAGCAGCTCGTCGCGGGCGGATTCCTGGCCGGCGATCCCGCGATGCTGGGCCAAATTTTCTGGGCCATGGTGCATGGTTTGATCGTGCTGCAACTCGCGGGCAAGCTCGATCCCAGGCCCGATTTCGCCACCCTTCACCAGACCGCCATGCGCCTCTTGGCGCAGGGCGCGCATGTCGTCGATCAACGCGAACGCAGGAGAGCGTCATGAGCCAGCCCTTCCCCGATTATCCGTTCTTCACCGGCAATTACGCGCCGATCTCGTTCGAGGCGGACGCGCCCGACCTCGTTGTCCGCGGCGAGATGCCGAAAGACTTGGCCGGCACGCTTTATCGCAACGGCCCCAATCCGCAATTCGCGCCGCGCGACCAGAATTACCACTGGTTCATCGGCGACGGCATGATCCACGCCTTCCATATCGAGAACGGCCGCGTCGCCTATCGCAATCGCTGGGTTCGCACGCCGAAATGGCAGCTGGAGCATGACGCCAACAAGGCGCTGTTCGGCAGTTGGGGCAACCCCATGACCAGCGATCCCTCGGTCGCCGGCAAGAGCGCCGGCGTCGCCAACACCAACATCGTCTGGCATGCGGGCAAGCTCTTGGCGCTGGTCGAATCGCAACTGCCGTTCGCGCTCGATGCCGACACGTTGGCGCCCCACGGTTATGACGATTTTGCCGGCGGGCTCGCGGGCGGCAAAGTCACCGCGCATCCGAAGCTCGATCCCGAGACCGGCGAGATGGTGTTCTTCGCCTATTCGGCGGGCGGGTTCTTCACCAGGACCATGCTGTACGGCGTCGTCGACAAGACCGGCAAGCTGACGCGGCTCGACAAATTCGAGGCGCCGTTCTCGGCGATGGTCCATGACTTCCTGGTGACCCGGAATTACGTGTTGTTCCCGATCCTGCCGCTGACCGGAAGTTTGGAGCGTGCCATGTCGGGCAAGCCCGCCTTTGCCTGGGAGCCGGCGAAGGGGTCCCATGTCGGGGTCATGAAACGCAATGCCGATGTCTCGACCATACGTTGGTTCCAATGCGATCCGTGCTACGTGTTCCATCCCATGAACGCCTATGAGGATGGCGACAAGATCGTCGCGGACGTCATGCAATACCCGGAGGCGCCGCTGTTTCCCGATCCCGACGGCAAGCCGGGCGATCCGGCCAAGGCAGTGGCGCGCCTGACGCGCTGGACCTTCGATCTCGCCGGCAACAGCGATGGTTTCAAGCGCGAGCAAATCGACGATCTTGGGGCGGAGTTCCCGCGGCTCGACGAGCGCTTCGCCGGCCTGCCTTATCGTCACGGCTATTACGCCGCCAGCAGCGGCGGCCTGATCGAGGGGTTCGACACACTCGGCCATCTCGATCTTAAGACCGGCAAACGCGCGCTTTATCGCGCGCCCGAGGGCGATGCGTTCGGCGAGCCGATTTTCGTGCCGCGCCATGCCGGCGCGCCCGAGGGCGAGGGCTATTTGTTGGCCGCGGTCTATCGCGGCGAGGAGAAACGCAGCGACCTTGCTATTTTCGATGCCGCGTCGCTCGATAAGGGCCCGATCGCGGTCGCGGAAGTGTCGCATCGCGTGCCGTTCGGCTTTCACGGCAATTGGCGAGCAGCCTGAGGAGATGAAAATGAGCCCCCACCCGACAAAGCGCCGCTTTGTCCGCCCTCCCCCGCGTGCGGGGGAGGGTTGGGAGGGGGCTGCCGAAGGAAACCGACCATGAGCATCGTCTGGGGTTTCGCGCCGTTCATCGCGTTCTTTGTGTTGATGCGGCTGGCGTCGCCGCTCGCCGGCCTCGTCGCCGCGCTGGTCGTATCCATCATTTCGGTGGCGCGCGGCTGGCGGCGCGGCGAAAGCATCAAGGTTCTCGAGATCGGCAGTCTCGCCTTGTTCGGCGCGGCGATCGTGTTCACCCTGATCGTCCATCCCGGTTGGAGCGTCGGCGGCGTCAGGCTGGTGGTCGATGGCGGGCTGACGCTGATCGCCGCCGTCTCGCTCGCGATCGGGCGGCCCTTCACCCTGCAATTCGCCCGCGAACAGGTGCCGGAACAATATTGGAGCGCGCCCCAATTCATGCGCGCCAATCTGCTCATCAGCGGCGCCTGGACCTTGTCGTTCGCGCTCGCCGCCGCCTGCGACGCGGCGGCGACATATGTGCCCGCAGTTCCGCTCTGGATCGAGATCGTGCTGACGCTCGGCGGCTTGGCGGCCGCCGCCTGGTTCACGGTGTGGTATCGCACCCGTGCCGAACGCGCGATTCCCGCGACGAGTTGAGGCTTTCGCCGTGCCGTTGCCGCCATCATTGCAAGATTGTTTGCGGTTGCCGGTCATCGGCGCGCCGATGTTCATCGTCTCGGTGCCCGAGCTGGTGATCGCGCAATGCACTGCCGGCATTGTCGGCGCGTTCCCGGCCTTGAACGCGCGGCCCAAGGAAAAGCTCGAGGAATGGATCGTGCAGATCAAGGACGCGCTTGCCGCCTACCAAGCTGCGCATCCCGCGGCGAAGGTGGCGCCGTTCGCGGTCAACCAGATCGTCCATGCCTCGAACGACCGGCTCGAGCACGATGTCGAGGTCTGCATCCGCCAGCGGGTCCCGATCCAAATCACCAGCCTGCGCCCGCCCGCCGAGGTGGTGAAGGCGGCGCATTCCTATGGCGGGCTGGTGTTCCACGACATCGTCAGCATCCGCCATGCCGAGAAAGCGGCGGAGCAGGGCGTCGACGGCTTGATCCCGGTCTGCGCCGGCGCCGGCGGCCATGCCGGCGCCTTGAGTCCCTTCGCGTTGGTGCCGGAAATACGGCGCTTCTTCAAGGGCACGATTATTCTGTCGGGCGCGATCTCGACGGGACGTGCCATCCTCGCGGCGCGGGCGATCGGCGCCGACCTCGCCTATATCGGCACGCGGTTCATCGCGACGCGCGAGGCCAGCGCGCCGCCGACCTATAAAGAGATGCTGGTCGATAGCGCGGCCGCCGACATCGTCTACACCTCGCTGTTCAGCGGCGTGCTCGGCAATTACCTCAAGCCGAGCGTCGCGCGCACCGGCCTCGATCCCGACAATTTGCCGAGCGGCGACAAGAGCAAAATGAATTTCGGCGCCGTCGGCAATGTCGAGGCGAAGGTCTGGCGCGATATTTGGAGCGCGGGGCAGGGCGTCGGCAGCATCGACGACGCGCCGCCGGTCGCGGAACTGGTGGCACGGCTCGAAGCCGAGTATCGCGCGGCCCGCGCCGAACTGGCGACGGAGCACGCATGATCGACCAAGCCATCGCCGCCTACGCCCATTATCTCGCGATCTTCGCGACGCTGAGCTGTCTCGTCGCCGAGTTCGTTCTGTTCCGGCCGAATATGGATGCCGCGACGGTTCGACTCTTGCCCAGGCTCGATCTCGCCTATCTCGTCGCCGTCATCGTCATCATCGTCACCGGCTTGCTGCGCGTGTTTTTCTTCGCCAAGGGCGCCGACTACTACGCCGCAAATTACGTGTTTTGGGTCAAGATGGCGCTGTTCGTCGCGGTCGGTCTGTTGTCCCTGCCGCCGACCTTCGCCTTCATCGCCAACCGCCGCCGCGCGGCGGGCGGCGCGCTGGCGCTCGATCCGCCGAGCTATCGCCGCGTCCGCCGCTACATCCATGCCGAACTCGGCGTGTTCGCGCTGATCCCGCTCGCCGCCGCGCTGATGGCGCGCGGAATCGGCATGTAGCGCTTGTCATCGCGCGCGGCATCCGCCATATTGGCCGCATGAACAGGTTCGTCACCCAAATGCTTTGTCAAAAGCGCTGGCACAGTGCGTCGCCGGCGCGCGGCCGTTTGGGAGTCGAGCCCTAGGAAGTCTCTTCCGGGCAGACCCGGGAAACGAAGCCGCCAGCGACGAGCGAGGCGGCTTTTTTATTGCCGCTCTCGTCTCGCCGCGGCGGGCGGAGGTGGGCAATGTGGAAAGAATGGCTGGAGCGAACCTTGACCCGCTCGGCGCTGTCGGCGCCGGACGCGGTCGAGCCGTGCCTCTATGACGCGACCGCCGCGACCTTGCCGACGCCCGCCAATGCCAACGATCCCGATCCGCCGCCGATGTCGCGCGCCGATGCCGGCGAATGCGTGGACGCCTAATAGCGCCCGAGCGCTTGTTTCGGCAGGAACAGCGTCAGGAGCAGGGCGAGCCCGGACACGATCGCCACGGTCAGGAAGGCGTGATGCAGCCCGATATCGAGCGCGTGCTGCAGCAGCGCGAATTGTTGCGGATCGATGCCGGTCTGGGTCTTGCTCAGAAGCTCGCGCATGCTGTCGAGCGTGACATTGGCCATGCCCGAGCCGGCGAGCTGCGTCTGCAAGCTGTTGTTCAACACGCCGCCCAGGATGGCGACGCCGAGCGTGCTGCCGAGGAGCCGCGAGAAAATGTTGGAGGCGGTGGCGCTGCCGCGCTGCGTCCAATCGACATTGGCCTGGATCATCACCGTGGAGGTCACGGTCAACAGGCCCATGCCGAAGCCGAAAAAGCCCGAGCCGATGCTTGGCACCGCCGCGCTCATGTCCGGCGTCAGGGCGTAAAAAATCGCGCCGCCCGCGAGGCAACAGAAACCGCCGAGCTGCGCCGCGCCGCGCGCGCCGGTGACGCGCGTAATGCGGCCGAAGACGGCGGCGGCGAGCGACCAGGTGAGAGACAAGGCGGTCACGCAAAAGCCGGCCACGACCGCCGAATCGCCCATCACGCCTTGGACATAGGTCGGAATCAGGGCGCTGACGCCGATGATGCCCATGCCCGCGATCATGGTGGCGCTGTTGGCGATGGCGACGAGGCGCTGGCGCCACAGGCCGAGGGACAGGATCGGCTCCGGCGCGTGGCTTTCCTGCCACAGGAACAAGGCGAGGCAGATCGCGAACGCCGCCACCAGCGCGTAGATGGGGGCGGAATTCCACGGCCAGGCATGGCCGCCCTGAATCACCACCAGCAGCAACGACGCGATCGACACCGAGAAAAATCCGGCGCCGGCGAAATCGAGCCTGGCCTGGCGGTGCCTGACATGCTCGCGGTAATAGACCAGCAGCCCGATCACGGTGAGAATCCCGAACGGCACGTTGATCCAGAAAATCCAGCGCCAGGACAGGGTCTGCACGATGATGCCGCCGACCAGCGGCCCGATCACCGCGGCAAAGCCCCACACGCTCGATAGATAACCCTGGACCTTCATGCGCTCTTCGACGGTGTAGATATCGCCGGCGATGGTGGTGGCGATCGGCAGAATCGCGCCGGCGCCGATGCCCTGGATCAGCCGGAACACGATCAGCGCCGGCATCGACCAGGCGAAGCCGCAGGCGATCGAGCCGGCGAGAAACAGCGCGATGCCGAACAGCAGCACAGGGCGGCGGCCGTAAAGGTCGGCGAGCTTGCCATAGAGAATCGTGGTGATGGCCTGCGGCAGCAGGAACACCGCGAACACCCAGCTATAGAGCGAGAAGCCGCCGAGCGCGCCGATGATGCGCGGCATCGCGGTCGAAACCACGGTCGCCTCGACCGCCGCCATGAACAGCGCCAGCATCAGGCAAACCAGCACGAAGCCACGGTTGGCGACGGGCTTTGCCGTGGCTTCGGTCTCGGCCGGCGGCAGCGGTCTAGCGGTATCGTCCATGGGGGGCATCGTGCCGGGGGCGCAATTAACCAGAGCCGGCGTGGTTGCGCGACCCTTTCTGGGGCTTATGTAGGACGAGATGATAAAGATGCCAATGCTTCGCCTCGCCGCGCGGCGTCACCGAATCCGTTTCCTCGATATCGCATGTCTCGATCGCGAAATCCGCGAGCAGCGGGTCGAGCCCGGCGCGGTCGAAGGCGACGATGTTCTTCCGCCCGGCCCAACTGTCGCGCTCGCCGAGGAGATGACCGGCGAAGCGTCCGCCGGGCTTGAGCGAGTCCCCGATCTTGCGCCACAGCGCGGGGAACTTCTCCGGCGGGCAAAAAAACAGCGAAAAGCTGGCATTGATTAGATCGGCTTGCGGCCATTCGGCGTCCTCGAAACCCGCAAGCAAGGTTTCCAAGTGGCCGGTCGCCGGGAGATCGGGCCGCGCCGTGAGGCGCTTGATCGCCTCGGCTTCGCCGTCGATCGCCAGCACCCGCCAGCCGCGGCGCAACAGCTCGACCGTGTCGCGCCCGTCGCCGCAACCGAGATCGACCGCGAAGCCCGGCGTGGCGAAGCGATCGAGCGCGAACAACAAAGTCGGTCGCGGCGGCCGCCCGGCGGTGTTCTGGTAATAGGTCTGCCAACGCGATTCCTCGGACATGGCT
>JAATGI010000471.1 GCA_015654725.1 Rhodospirillales bacterium | reverse complement strand
GGCGGTCGGGCGAACCGAGTACCGTGCTTATTTCGTTTTCGAGATCGACCAGTGTACCGGTCGGCGCGATAAAACCGATTCTCTCGTCCTTGCCGAACCGGCAGATCGCGCCGCCGCCGATGCCGATATCGCCGCCCAGGATCTCGAGCCGGCCGCCGACCGCGGCGCGCGCCTTTGGGCCACCGACGCTGCCGACGCGGCGAAGCGTGTCGTTTAGTGAATCCTTCAATGTCGGCAGCGCTTCATTCAGCCGCATCGCGGAGAAGGCTTCGGTCTCGACCGTGGTTTGCGGCCCGGTATTCGCGACGGCATCGGCGAGCGGATTTTTCCCAATGGTCTTGCGTCGTGCCATTGATCCTCCGTTATCCCTTCCGCTCCATGGCGATTATTTCCAGGACGAGCGCGTTGTAGTCGGTAGCGCCCGGACTATTCGGCGCGTAGACGCCGATCGGCGCACCGAAAGATGGCGCCTCGGCAAGGCGAATATTTTCGCGAATCACCGTCTTCAGCATTTGATCGCCGAATTTCGACGCCAGTGTTTCCCTGACTTCGCCGCTGTGACGGGTCCGGGCATCGAAACGGCAGAGCAAGAATCCGGTAAGCTTCAGCTTGGAATTAAGCCGACTCTGCACCAGCCCGATGGTCGAAAGAATTTGCGCGACCCCGGAAAGCGCCAAGACATGTGCCTCGACCGGAACCAGTACCTCGCTCGCGGCCACCAACGCGTTGATCGTCAGAAGATTGAGCGCAGGCGGCGTATCGACAATAACATAGTCCCAAGCTGCCAGATTGGTCTCCGCTAATCGCCGATCGAGAACGCTCTCGGCCGCGAGCTCGTTCGCGAGCGCGCGTTCCGCTCCGGCAAGTCGTTGCGAGGCCGGAACGACGGACAAGCCTTCGACCGTCGACACCGCGATCTGGCTTTCGATCGGTTGACTTTCGGCGAGGACGAAAAAAGAGCTGGCGCCGCTATTGGCGCCGAGCCATGACGACGCGTTACCTTGCGGATCCAAATCAATGAGCAGAACGCGGCGATTCTTGCCGACGAGACCGGCGGCAAGATTGACTGCGGTGGTGGTTTTCGCCGAACCGCCTTTATGGTTCGCGATGGCGATAATGCGGGTCATGGTGATTGGGTCGGCGAGGCACGGAACTCCATCGGCGCGGCATTATTGGATTGTGCCTCCCGCTCGTTCGGCTTGTAAAACAAAACGTCGCGACTCGCGCCCCGCGTCGAAAAAATATCGTGACATTTTGCCGCTCGGCGGCGCGAACAAGGTCCAGAATCTTGGTGACAAAATCGTCACTTGGCCCTAATGGTTTGCGCGGCGGGAACAATGGCAAAATCATTGATTTATAAGCCGATCTTGCGTCACTCGGACCCCGAGAGGTCCGCCTAGTCCGCTCGTGGAAGGTTCAGGCAACATACCCGGTGACTTGGCGTGGGTACCGCTCACCTCGACGCAGCTCCCGATTTGGCTTGATCTGCAAAGTGGCGCCAATCCGTCGAGCTATGTCATCGGCGGCTATATTCGTATCCCCGGCGTCGTCGACCCCGCCTTATTCAGGCGCGCGACCGCGCTCGTCATGGCACGAAACGATGCATTGCGCTTGCAGATCCACCGGGTGGAAGCGCAGCAGCGCATCGATCTCGCGCTCGACCCGCCGGTCGAGCATGTGTATTTTCGCAACCTCGCCGATCCCGAGGCAGCGTTCGCCGAATTTCTCTCGCGCGACTTCCCGAAACCCTTCGACCTCACCGCCCGCGCACCGCTTTTCCAACTCACCCTTGCGGAGTTGCGCTCCGACCTTTGGTACTGCGTTCTCAAATTCCACCATCTGATTTCCGATGGCACATCGATCTCGCTCGCCTTTAGCCAAATTTGCCGTGCCTATAACCGGCTGAGCGCGAGGCATTCGGTCGACCCGTTCCGGCGCCTGTCATTTCTCGACTTCGCCAAGCGCGACACGACCTATTTGACGTCAGAGCGTTTCGAGCGCGACTTCGAATACTGGCTCGAGCGCTTCCGCTCGATTCCCGAGCCGTTATTCCCGCCGCGCCTCGGCACCGGTCAACAATCGGCCACGGCACCGACACCGCCTGTCACGTGGCAACTCTCTTGGGCGCGATACGAAGCCTTTCTGAATGTCTGTAAGGCGCGCGGCGCAACCCCCTTCGCCGGCTTGTTGGGCCTGCTCGGCATCATCCTAATGCGGCTGAAAGGCAGGACCGATCTCGTTCTCGGCGTGCCGATCCTCAATCGGGCGACGGCCCTGGAGCGCGACACGCTCGGGATGTTCGCCGGCGCCATGCCGTTTCGCCTTCGCGTCGAGCCCACCGCGACATTGCATAAAACCATCGCCCGGATCGGGAGTCAGTTGCGCCGCGACATGAGGCATCAGCGCGCCCCTATCAACGAGATCGTCCGCCGCCTACGGCTGCCGCAACGAGGTCAGTGGCGGCTGTTCGACGTCGTCTTGTCATTCGAGAAAAACGATTACGATGTCGAGCTTGGCCCGACGAAGGTTCAAGCCTTCGGGTTTGTCGGCGGCTATGAGTTCAATCCGCTCGCCATCTATGTTCGCGAATACAATGAAGGGCGAGCGGTCGCTTTCGATTTCGCGTTCAACCCAAATTATATGGAACGGCGCGAGGTCGAAGAGTTGCAAACCCGGTTTGCCGCGTTGCTGGACCGCTACACGGCGGCGCCGGACGCCCCGGTCGCCGCCGTCGATATCCTTGCCCCTAACGAACGCGACGGACTCCTGCGTTGGAGCGGCAACGAATTTCCCACCCGTCCCGCGCTGAATTCGGTGTGGGATTTGGTGGTGGCGCAGGCGCGGGCGCGGCCGGCGGCGGCGGCGGTCGAGTTTGGCGACGCGACGCTGAGCTATGGCGCGGTGGTGGCGCGGGCGCGGGGTCTGGGGCATCGGCTCCAGGGCTTGGGGGT
>JAATGI010000411.1 GCA_015654725.1 Rhodospirillales bacterium | reverse complement strand
TTGTTGTATGCGCCGCGAATTTTGAACGAAAACACCGGCTGGAGGTCTTCACGTTTGAAGAAAATGCGATTGTTGAGCCGACGCGATAAACGAGCCGCCGCTTCCAGCGAAGTCTCGATGGCCACGTCGTACACTTTTGCCTTGAGGATTCGTTCTACGTAGTTTTCTTGCATGGCCTGCTTTTTGTTGACCGCGCCTACATTAGCTCATGCGACAGCGCAGGGGTATGCTTGACTCGTACTGTGAGGCGCTCCACACGCCGCGGAGCCTGCGCTCTGCCCGGACCTGAATTGGGTAACATACGGCGTATGCGCACATTCCGGTTTTGGCTCCTTGGCTTGATGCTGGCCGCGCCGGCCGCTTACCCTCTCTCGGGAAACGTGGTCGCGACCGATAACGTCAAGGCGCGTCTGGTCAGCGAAGTGAAGAGCGTTGCCGCCGGTCAAGTGTTTTGGGTGGCCCTCGAGCTCGATATTCGCGATGGGTGGCATACCTATTGGCGCAATCCGGGCGATTCCGGACAGGCCACGAAACTGGTGTGGACTCTCCCAGGCGGATTCACGGCGGGCGACATCGTCTGGACGACGCCGCACCGCTTCGATCTGCCGCCCTTGGTGAATTACGGCTACGCGAAGCGTGCCGTTCACCTGGTCGAAATCACCGCCCCCAAGAACCTTCCGCCAGGCGCGCCGGCCACACTGTCGGCGAAAGCCAGCTGGTTGGTATGTTCCGACATCTGCATTCCCGAAAGTGCCGCTCTACAATTGACTCTGCCGGTGAGTGCCGGTGATGGAGCCGACTCTGCGGAGGCGCCGCTCTTCACGGCGGCGCGCAGCGAACTACCGAGCGCCGCGCCGGCCGCAACCACGGCCCGAATTCAGGACGGCCGGCTGGTGATCGCGCTCGGCAAGGAATGGGGCGCGACGCTGCCGCAGATCAGGTCATTGGCTTTCTTCCCCTATGACGAGGGCGGAATCGAGTACGGCGCGCCGCAAATCCTCACCCGCACCGAGAACGGTATCGAACTCGCCATGAAACTGGGCTACCAGCCCCCGCAGGGGCGAGTCATTCGCGGCGTGCTGGTCGCCACCGAGCAGAACGGATCCGACTCGGTCGCCGTTCCGATGGAAATTGCGGCAGACCTCGCGGGCCTCGCCGGCGCTGCCGCCATCGGCGCGATTCCGCGATTCTCTGCGGCCGCGACGGCAGCGCGTGCGAATCCCGCGGCAACGGCGGCTCTTCCCGTCCTGCTGCTGTTCGCCATTTTGGGCGGCCTTATTTTAAATTTGATGCCCTGCGTATTTCCCGTGCTGTCGATCAAGGCCATCGGTCTGGTCGAACAGGCGAAAAAGCACCCGGCGGCGGTTCGCGCCAAGGGTCTGGTATTTGCCGCAGGAGTCATCAGCTCCATGCTGAGCCTCGCGGCGGTGTTGCTGGCGTTGCGCGCCGCCGGCGAGCAAATCGGCTGGGGATTCCAATTGCAGTCACCGCTGTTCGTGACGCTGATGGTGTACCTGCTGCTGGCGGTGGGCTTGAATTTGTCGGGAGTCTTCGAGATCGGCGGCGGTCTCGCGGGGGTCGGCGACGAATTGACCCGGGGCGGCGGCTATCGCGCGGCATTTTTCACGGGCGTGCTTACCACTCTGGTCGCGACTCCTTGTACGGCGCCGTTCATGGCGGCCGCCGTGGGCGCAGCGCTCACCCAGTCGCCGAGCATCGCGCTCGGGATTTTTGCGGCCTTAGGGATGGGTCTCGCGCTGCCCTATCTTCTGTTGTCGTTCGCTCCTTGGTTGCGCCGCGCGTTGCCAAAACCGGGAGCGTGGATGGACACCATGAAGCAAGTGTTCGCCTTTCCGATGTACGCGTCGGCGGCGTGGCTGTTGTGGGTACTCGCGCAGCAAACCTCGTCCGGATTGGCCGCCGCTTTGGCCGGAGCGGTTCTCATCGCGCTGGCCGGCTTGGCTTATCAAAAATCCAAGCTCGGTTCGACCGGCGGCCGAGTGTGGGCGCTCATCACCGCCGCCGTCGCCGTGTCGCTTGCGATCCTGCTGCCGGTTCTGATTAC
>JAATGI010000456.1 GCA_015654725.1 Rhodospirillales bacterium | reverse complement strand
GAGCTATTTGGTGCCTTCGGTGTTGGTGTGGGTGGATCGTCTGCCGCTGACCTCGAGCGGGAAGGTGGACCGGGGTTCGTTGCCGGCGGTGGCGTCGGGGGATAGCGCGGTCGGGTACCGGGCGCCGCGGGACGGGATCGAACTCGCGCTGCGGAAAATCTGGCTTGATCTTCTGCCGGTTGAGAAAATCAGCATCGGCGACAATTTCTTCCATCTGGGCGGCCATTCGCTTCTTGCCGTGACTTTGATCAACCGTTGCAATCGCGATCTCGGCGCCCGGCTGCCGCTGCGCATCCTGTTCGAACACCCGACCATCGAGGGATTGGCAAGCATCATCCGCAAGGACGAGCGCCCCTCTCGATCCTCGCCCTTGGTCGCGTTGCAGCCCGACGGATTCAAGCCGCCTCTGTTCTGCATCCATCCCGCCGGCGGAACGGTCTTTTGTTATATGGATCTGGCCCAGGCGCTGGCCCCCGACCACCCGGTTTACGGCTTGCAATCGTCCGGCCTCGAGCCCGACGAGATGGTACCCACTTCGACCGAGGACATGGCGGATCGCTATGTCGACGCCATTCGCTCGGTGCAGCGGCATGGACCTTATCACCTGCTCGGCTGGTCGTTCGGCGGCTTGGTGGCCCATGCCATCGCTTGCCGCCTGGCGGCATCGGGCGAGACGGTCGCCCTTCTGGCGCTGCTCGATTCCGGCGTGCCCGGACCGCAAGACGCGGCACCCGACGACGCCACCATTATCGCGGAGTTCGCCAACGTCCTCGCCCTTGCCGGCGGCGGCGCGAGACCGGCGAAAGAAGTCGGCGATATTGCCAGCTTCACGAAAGTCGCGCGCGACAGCGGCATGTTCCCGCCCGATCTGACCGAGCATCAGGCCGAGCGGTTGCTCGCGGTCTATGCCGCCACGGTGCGCTTGCCGTTCGGTTACGTGCCGCCAAAATATCGCGGCGAAGCGCATTTGTTTGTCGCCGCCGAAGGTTCCGATCCGCGCCGCCTCGAGGCAAGCTGGGCGCCTTATATCGCGGGCGCGCTCGCGATCACGCCGGTCGCCGCGAGCCACGAGCGCATGACTTCGCCAAGCGCTTGCGAGCAAATCGCGCCCCGGCTGATGGCGCTGATCCGCTCGGACCTGCCCGAGCCGAGCACGGATTTAATCGCCGCGAAATAGCGCGGCCGGCGGTCAGCGAAATCCGCCGATATCGCAAATCACATCGTGGAACTGACGCAGCGTGCTGCGGTGTCCGACGCTGATGACGGTCGGCCGATTGGGAAGTCCGCGCAACAGGCCGTAGACATGCGCCTCGGTGGCCTCGTCGAGCGCTGACGTCGCCTCGTCCATGATCAGCACCGACGGTTGAACCAAGAGCACCCGCGCGAAGGCGAGGCGTTGCTGTTCGCCCAGCGACAGCCGAAGCGACCAATTATCCACGGTGTCCAGGTCGCGCGCGCACTCGCCCAGATGCACGAGATTGAGCACTTCGATCAAGCGATCGTCGCGAACGCGGAACTTGGGCTCTTGTTCCTCGCGCGGATAGAGCAAGGCCTGGCGCAAGGTGCCGAGCGGCAAATAGGGCCGCTGCGGGAGAAAGAGTTCGAGGCCGTCGCCGAGGCGGACGTCGCCGCGCCCGAACGGCCACAGCCCGGCCATGGCGCGCAGCGTCGTGCTCTTGCCCGCGCCGGTCGGGCCGATCAGAAGCAGCGCCTGATGCGGCGCCGCCGCGAATGAAACGCCCTTCAGGAGCGGCGTCCCGTCCGGCAGATCGATATCGAGATTCTGGACTTCGACGCCGCCGCCGCCGCGCTTCAACGCGATCTGCTGCGGCGCGCGCATCGCCTCCGTGACATGGCGCATGCGCTCCTCGAACGTCCCCAGCCGCTCCGTCACCGCCTGCCACGCCGCGATATCGGCGTAAGAATTGATGATGAAGGAGAGCGCGTTCTGAACCATGCCGAACGCGCCCAGAACCTGGATCAGGCCGCCCAACTGGATTTGCTTGGCGAAATAGCGCGGCGCCGCCACCACGATCGGAAACACGATCGCCGCCTGGGTATAAGTGGCGGTGAACCAGGACAGATGCTTGCGCCGGACCATGATCCGCCAGAAATTGTCGACCACGTTGGAAAAACGATGGCGGAAGATGGTGAATTCGGGCGCCTCGCCGCCATAAAAGGCGACGCTCTCGGCGTTTTCGCGCAAGCGGATGAGGCTGTAGCGGAAATCCGCCTCGAACCGCTGCTGGGCGAAATTGAGCGGCACCAGCGGCCGCCCGACCTTGATGATGAGCCAGGTGCCGATCACCGAATAGAGCAGCGCCGCCCATACCAGATAGCCGGGGATATACCACGTGCCCCAGGTCCCGAGCGGAATCTCCGCCGGGCCGGACAACTGCCACAAAATGAACAGGAACGAGAACAACGACACCACCGCCGTCAGCAGGCCGAGCGACAGGGTCATGACGTAGGTGGTGAAGAGATTGAGGTCCTCGGCGATGCGCTGATCGGGATTGTCGGTCGTCCCGCCGACCAGTTGGAGCCGGAAATAGGTCCGGTCGGTCAACCAGGTGGCGAGATAGCGGCGGGTCAACCAGCGCCGCCAGCGGATCTGCAGCATCTG
>JAATGI010000001.1 GCA_015654725.1 Rhodospirillales bacterium | reverse complement strand
TCATCACCGGCCAGATGGGCGGCGCGGCGCTCTCGGGCGCCTTGGCCGAGTTCGCGGGCTGGCGCAGCGTGTTCGCCATTACCGCCGTCTTCGCCGCCGCGATCGCCGCCGCCGCGTTTTTGCGCCTCGAAAGCGAAGGCGAGTCGCGGCGGCGATTCTCCATCGCCGCGGCCGCGCGCGATTACGCGTTTCTGCTCACCGACCGCCGCGCGCTTATCGTCTATGGCGCGGTGTTGTGCGAGGGCTTGTTCATGTTCGGCGTCTTTCCCTTCGTCGCGCCGACCTTGCTGTCGCGCGGCGAAGGCGGCACGCTGGTCGCCGGATTATGCATCGCGTCCTACGCGCTGGGCGGGCTGATTTACGGCCTCACCGCGCGCCAGGTGATCGGGCGGCTCGGGCCGATTCGCATGATGGCGGCGGGCGGCGTTCTGGTCGGGATTTGTTATGCCGTCGCCGCCGCTCCGGTGCCGGCGCTGGGCCTGGCGGCGCTGTTCGCGGTTTCCGGCTTCGGTTTTTATCTGTTGCACAACACCTTGCAGGTGATCGGCACCGAACTGGCGCCCGAGGCGCGCGGCGCCGCCGTGGCGTTGTTCGCCTCGTTTTATTTCATCGGCCAAGGCATGAGCCCGGTATTGTCGGGACAGATCGCGTCCGTCTTCGGCTATGGCGCGATGTTCGCCGCGAGCGCCGCGCTGGTCGCGGCACTCGGCCTGATCTCCTCGCGGCTGATGCGGCGCGTCACAGCGTGATCTTTCCATTTGAAAAGATCATGCTTCAGACCTTGAGCGCGGCGCGGATGATGGCCTCGAACAGCGCGCCCGGAAGAAACCGCTTCAGCGGCCCGACCATGCGCTGCGTGAACATGCCGACGCTGTAACGCGCCCTTGGATTCGGATCGGCGAGAATTTTCGCGACCAGCACGGCCACCGGCTCCGGCAACGGCGCCTTGGCTTCGTCCTTGGCCTGATTCTTGTGAAACCGCTGGAACGCGGCGGCGTATTCCGAGGCGGCGGCGGCCGCGACGGTGCGGCGCATTGAAGGCAGATTGGTGCGGAAATCGCCGGGCTCGACCAGCGCGACGCGAATGCCGAAGGGCCGGGCCTCGAGCCGCAACGCCTCGCTCATGCCCTCGACCGCGAATTTGGCGGCGCTATAGACGCCGCTGAAGGGCGTGCCGAACACGCCCGAGAGCGAGCTGATATTGACGATATGGCCGCCGCCCTGGGTCCGCATCAGCGGCAACACCGCGCGCGTCATGCGCAGCACGCCGAAGAAATTGGTCTCCATCTGCGCCTTCGCCTCGGCGATCGCGGTGTCCTCGATGGCGCCCATCAGCGCCCAGCCGGCATTGTTGACGAGCGCGTCGATGCGCCCGGTATGAACCGCCGCCGCGGAGACCGCGCGCGTGACCGAATCGTCGCTATCGACATCGCATGCGATCATTTCGACGCCCTCCGGGCCGCCGCGACCGGAGCGCGAGGTGCCGAACACGCGCCAGCCGTCTTTGGCGAGATGCGCCGCGACGGCGCGCCCGATGCCCGACGACGCGCCGGTGACGAGAATGGTTTTGCCCGCATCGGTCATTGGTTCCTCCGGGCCGAAGCAATCTTAACGCGGGAATGAACCATCAAGGCACCAAGACACCAAGTTCTTTTCGCTCTTGGCGCCTTTGTGTCTTGGTGGTTCAACGTTGTTTGTTATTCTTCGCCGCTTTCTTGACCGGCGGCTTTTTCGCGGCGGAAAAGTATTTCTTCATCGGCTGGAAGTAGTGCGTCACCCAGCCCGATTTATAGCCGGTATGGCCGTCGGGCACGTCGGAATGTTTGAGCGTGATCTTGGTGCCGCCTTTGACCGGTGCCAGCGTCACCTCGATTTCCGAATCCTTGTCGGCCGCGGTGAATTGGGTGGTGCGCCAGCTTTGCAGGATGCGCTTCCCCGGCGTCAGCGCGAGATTCTTGCCGGCGATATAGTTGTCCCAAGCGGTGAAGGCGCCGCCGACGCGTTTCGAGGCGGTGGCGGGGCCGCCGCCATTCATGGCGCCATGCTTCTTGCCGTCGAGCCAGGCGTCGTAAACCTCGCGCGGCGTGGCGGGCAAGGTCGCCGAGACGGTGAAAGCGAAGGTCATTTTTCCTCCTCGATATTTGCCGGCGTCAGAGCGCGAGCTTGTCCTGGTAATGTTCGACGACGGGCGGCGGGTCGTAGAAATGATGGAGCCGCTCGCGCCAGGCCGCGTAATTCGGGCCTTGGCGGAAACCGACCGTGTGATCCTCGACCTTGCCCCAGCTCACCAGCAGGAGATAGCGATTCGGCGTCTCGACGCCGCGCCGGAGTTCGACGCCCGCGAAACCCGGCGTCGCCGCGATCAAGGGCAGCGCCGAGCGCAACGCCACCTCGAAGGCCGCCTCCTGCCCCGGTTTCACGTTCAGAATCACATGTTCGAGAATCATCGCCCGTCCTCCCGCCGCCCGTGTTCGCGCGACAATGAGCGGGGTTGCGCCGCGCTGTCAAATCGCGCGCCAGCCGCCCTCGGGGAACGCCTCGCCTAGTAATAAATCGATAACGATTAATTTGTTGCGGAACGGCGAAATAAAGATATAATAAAAACACACACTTATTCAGTGTAGGTGAAGAAAACGGAAAAACTTAACTCGAATTGTATCCATCGGCGATCGTTTTGCCAGACCGGCGATCGCGGCACCACGGGGGATGAACCATGGTCGAGATTATCGACGGCGTCAGCGGGCTGATCGATTTCATCGAGCGGTTGAGCGGAACCCAGCAGTTAATGCTGATTATCGCCGGCGGCGGGCTGTTCATCGCGGCGTTACAGCGCCTGCTCAATCCGCTGATTCGCCGCACCTCCTGAACGCGGCGGCCACCGCCGGGTTTAAGCTCGGCCGGCCTTGCGCAGCAAGGCGAGAAACGCGTCGAGCTGATCGAGGCTCGAATAGCGCAAGGTCAGAGTGCCGGCGCCGTTGCTGTCCTCGATCTCGGCCTTGAGGCCGGTCAACCCTTCGAGTTCACGTTCGAGCGCGCGCAGATTGGGATCGGACGGTTTCGCGCCGTGCCGCGCGCGGCTTTTCACCGCCGGGCGCCGCCGGGCGAGCGCCTCGACCTGGCGAACCGTCAAGCCTTGGCGCAGCGCCGCCTGAGCCAGTTCGGCCGCGCGTTCGTGTCCAATCAATGCCCGGGCATGACCGGCGCTCAAGCGGCCCGCCTCGACCAGCGCCACGACATCGTCCGGCAGATTCAACAGCCGCAACAGGTTGGCGATATAGGGACGGCTCTTGCCGGTGGCGCGCGCGATGTCGTCCTGGGTATGGGCGAATTCGCGAATCAGGCGGTGATAGCCGCGCGCCTCCTCGATCGGGTTCAGGTCCTGGCGCTGGACATTCTCGACGAGGGCGATTTCGCTCGCCTCGCGGTCGGAAATGTCGCGCACCAGCACCGGCAATTCGGTGAGTTGCGCCAATTGCGCCGCGCGCCAGCGCCGCTCGCCGGCGAGGATTTCGTAATCGCCCGGCCGCTCGGGATGAGGCCGTGCCAATAAGGGCTGCAGGATGCCTTGCGCCCGGATCGAATCGGCCAAGGCCCGCATTTGCTCGGCATCGAAATCGCGCCGCGGCTGAAACCGGCCGCGATGCAGGAGTTCGATCGGCAGGTTCCTGGCGCCGTGCAACATGCCCGCGGCGGCGGCATCGCTGTCCTCGCCCAACAGTGCCGAGAGGCCTCTGCCCAATCCCCGGGCCGCAGCACCCTGTCGCGGCGGCCTTTTCGCGTCGCTCATGGCCGCGCGTCCTTGCGGCGCTTTTCGCGCTCCAGCAATTCGCGCGCGAGCTGGACATAGGCCTGGGCGCCGGCGCAGTGAAAATCATAGAGCAGCACCGGCTTGCCGTGCGACGGCGCCTCGCTTAAGCGGACATTGCGCGGGATCGCGGCGTCATAGACCTTGTCGCCGAAATGGGCGCGGACGTCGCGCTCGACCAGCACCGAGAGATTGTTGCGGCGATCGACCATGGTCAGTACAACCCCTTGAATTTCCAGGCCGGGATTGAGCTGGCGCGTCACCCGCTCGACCGTGCGGATGAGCTGGGTCAGGCCTTCGAGCGCGTAGAATTCGCATTGCACCGGGACCAGAAGCGCGTCCGCCGCCACCATCGCGTTCAGGGTCAACAGCCCGAGCGAGGGCGGGCAATCGATCAGCACGAAATCGTATTTGCCCTGGGCCGGCGCCAGCGCGTCGCGCAAACGGAATTCGCGACGCTCCAGCGCCACCAGCTCGATCTCCGCGCCGCTCAGATCGGAGGAAGACGGCACAACGAACAGGTTCGGCACCTCGGTCGCATGCACCGCCTCGGCCAGGGTGCTGGCGCCTTCCAAGAGGCGGTAGCTCGAATGGACGCGGTCTGAACGCCCAATGCCAAGCCCGGTCGAGGCGTTGCCCTGCGGGTCGAGATCGACCAGCAGCACGCGCTTTTCCGCCGCCGCCAAGGCCGTGGCGAGATTGACGGCGGTGGTGGTCTTGCCGACCCCGCCCTTCTGATTGGCGATGCAAATGCTGCGGGTGGCGAGCAGCGCGGGGTGCGTCTCGGCGCCTAACGGCGGCAGATAAATGACGTCAGGCGTGTTCGACACGGGAAACACGCTCCAGCTTCAGGATGGTGCCGCTGTTGTCGGTGACGCTCGGCAGCCGCTCGGCGGCCATGTTCCAGCCTTTGGCCGCTTCGGTCAATTCCGCTTCGGCGCCTTGGCCCTTATGGAACAGGCAGACCGTATCGGGTCCGATGAACGGCTCGGCGAGCGAAAGCAATTCCGGCAGCGGCGCCAGCGCGCGGGCGGTGACGACATCGAAGGGTTCGGCTTTCATGGTCTCGACGCGCTGAACATGGAGTGTCGCCCGGGTCGCCGTAACGCGCATCGCCTCAGCGAGGAAAATCGCCTTTTTTCGATCGGTCTCAACGAGATGCACGTCCGGAACCCCGATAATGGCGAGGATCAGACCGGGCAGGCCGGCGCCGCTCCCGAGATCGATGAGCCGCCGCGACCGGGGCGGCAATGTTGAAAAAAGTTGAGATGAGTCATGGATGTGACGCAGCCACACCTCGCCAATGGTGTTGCGGCCAACCAGATTGATCCGTGCGTTCCAGGCGATAAGCAGCCCAACATAGGCTTCGAGGCGGGCCATTGTTTCACGTGAAACATGGGTCAGCCGGGCGAAGCCGTCCGCCGTCAGTTTCACGCCGCCGCGTCCTCATCCTGAGGTGGCCGCGAAGCAGCCGTCTCGAAGGGGCGCCGCTTGACATAGCGCAAAAGCGCCACGAGCGCCGCCGGGGTCACGCCGGAGATTCGCGCCGCGGCGCCCAAGGTTTCGGGCTGCGCCGCCGACAATTTCAGGCGGATTTCCTGCGACAGCCCGCCGATGGCGCGGTAATCGAGCGCACGCGGCAGGGTCAGGGCCTCGTCCTTGCGGAAGGCGCGGATTTCCGCCTCTTGGCGCTCCAAATAGCCGGAATAGCGGGCATCGATCTCGATCTGCTCGGCGATGGCGGGCGGGATCGCGCGCAATTCCGGCCAGATCGCGCCAAGCCGCGCCAAATCGAGTTCGGGATGCGCCAGCAAATCCGCCGCCGAGCGCGCGACGCCATCCTCGTTGACGGCGAGGCCCTTCCCTTTGAGCGCGCTGGGGCTGGGGGTCAGCCGCCGCGCCAGCGCCCGCCCCTGCTCCAAGTCCGTGATTTTGGCCGCGAACGCCGCCGCGCGCGCCGGCCCGACGCAGCCAAGCGCGAGGCCCAACGGCGTCAGCCGCTGATCGGCGTTGTCGGCGCGCAGCACCAGGCGATATTCGGCGCGCGAGGTGAACATGCGATAAGGCTCGTTGGTGCCGCGCGTCACCAGATCGTCGATCAGCACGCCGATATAGGAACTGGCGCGGTCGAGGATGAAGGCGTCGCCATCCCCAGCCTTTTTTGCCGCATTGAGGCCGGCCACGAGGCCTTGCGCCGCCGCCTCTTCATAGCCGGTGGTGCCGTTGATCTGGCCGGCCAGGAATAGGCCCGGCACCCGCCGCGTCTCCAAACTCGGGCGCAGCTCGCGCGGATCGATATAGTCATATTCGATGGCATAGCCCGGCCGCTTCATCACGGCATGTTCGAGGCCCGGAATATGGCGCAAGAACTCGGCCTGAACCTCGCGTGGCAGCGAGGTGGAAATGCCGTTGGGATAGACGGTGTCGTCGTCCAATCC
>JAATGI010000356.1 GCA_015654725.1 Rhodospirillales bacterium | reverse complement strand
CGCAAGCGATGTTTTCAGGCCACGTGCTTGAGGTCGGGTGCGGCGGGATAGGCCCAGGGCAGGAGTTCGTCGATGCGGCTGTTTGGATGGCCGTTGACGATCTTGGTAATGACGTCGGTTAGATAAGCCTGCGGTTCGATGCCGGCGAGCTTACAGGTTTCGATCAGCGATGCGATGATGGCCCAATGTTCGCCGCCGCCATCGGAACCTGCAAAGAGAGCGTTCTTTCGGTTCAGGGCTATCGGGCGGATCGCTCGCTCCACGATGTTGGAGTCGATCTCGATGCGGCCGTCATCGATAAAGTGGCTGAGGCCTTCCCAGCGCGAGAGCGCGTAGCGGATGGCTTCGGCAAGCTTTGTCTTCTGGCTGATCAGGCCGAGTTTGGTGTGCAGCCAAGGTTCGAGATCGTCGAGAACCGGTTTGCTTTTCTCCTGGCGGACAGCGCGGCGCTCATCGGCGCTCTTGCCGCGAATGTCACTTTCGACGGCATAGAGTTTGGCGATGCGTGTCAGTGCTTCGCTCGCGATCGGCGCCGGACCTGCCGCGGCGAGCTCGTAGAAGCGGCGGCGGACATGGGCCCAACAGAAGGCCAGTTTTACGTCGCCGCGCTCGGCGAGCATTCGATAGCCGACATAGCCGTCCACCTGCAGCACGCCCTTGAAGCCGGCGAGATGGGCGATCGGCCGCTCGGATTTGCGGTCGGGCGCATAGACATAAACGACACCGGGAGGATCGGGACCACCCCAAGGCCGATCGTCGCGGGCGTAGGCCCAAAGTTGGCCGATCTTGGTTCGGCCGCGGCCGGGATCGAGCACCGGCGCCGTGGTCTCGTCAGCGAACAGCTTGGTCGAACTCTTAAGCGTCGCGAGCAACCGCTCATGAACCGGCCGCAGGAACCAGGCGGCACGGCCGACCCAATCGGCCAAGGTCGACCGATCCAGGGCGATGCCCTGGCGGGCATAGATTTGGGCCTGCCGATACAACGGCAAGTGATCGGCATATTTGGCGACCAGGACCTGCGCCACCGTTGCGTCGGTCGGCAATCCGCCCTCGATGAGCCGCGCCGGCGCGGGGGCTTGCACCATTACGTCCTCACAGGTCCGGCAACCGTATTTTGGCCGGCGCACCACCAGCACGCGCAGCTGCGCCGGGATGATGTCGAGCCGCTCGCTGACATCCTCGCCGATCCGATGCAGCGCGCCCCGGCAGCCAGGACAAGTATGATCGTCGATATCAACCAATGTCTCGATCCGGGGCAGATGCGCCGGGAGCGAGCCCCGATTCATGTGGCGCTTGGTGGCGCGTCCGATGCGCTCCGTCGGAGTGCCTTCTTCGCTCTTGGCCTCGCCGCTCGCCGCGACCTGCTCGGCGTCTTCAAGCCCGAGCAGCATCTGATCTTCGGGCAATGTCTCGGCGCGTCGGCCGAAGCGGTGGCGCTGCAGTTCCTTGATGATCTGTTCCAGCCGTTCGGCGCGCGCCCGCTCGGCGAGCAGCATCGCCTTCAGCGTGCCGGGATCGTCGGGAAGCGCGTCCGCCATGACAGGCATGACGCGATTACATCATGCGTCGTGAGGTCTCGCGAGCCTTTGACCGCAGCTGATTCACTCTGTCGCACATCAACTCGGCTGCGCCGGCGCCGCGACCTCCCGCGCCGTGTGGACCCGCCGCCAATCCAGCCCTTCCAGCAGCGCCGAGAGTTCCGCAGCGGAGAGCCGCATCACCCCATCCTGCACCCTCGGCCAGCGGAACTCGCCGTCCTCGAGCCGCTTGGCGAACAGACAGACGCCGGTGCCGTCCCAGAAGATCAATTTGACCCGGTCGGCACGTTTGGCGCGGAAGACGTAGACGACGCCGGAGAACGGGTCGGCCTTCATCTCTTCCCGTACCAGCGCCGCCAGACCTTCCGCCCCCTTGCGGAAGTCCACCGGCTTCGTCGCCACCATCACCCGGACCGCGCCGGTCGGCCCAATCACGTGCCGGCCTTCAGCGCCCGGATCACCGCCGCGATCGTTTTCGCTTCCGTACCCCGGCCGACCCGGACCGTCACGCCGTCGATCTCTAGTTCAATGATGCCGGCGTCCCGGTCCAGCCTCCGTTTGCTCCGCCTTGCCGGATGCGTCGGCGGCTCAGGCGTCGCCACAACGGCCGGCACGAATGATGGCCCTAACGCGTCCACTTTCTGCGTCGAGCGGCGTGCCGCGCGGCGCCACGCGAACAATTGCTGCGGCGAAAGCGCGTATCGACGCGCGACCTCGCTCACCTTCGTATCCGGCGCCCAGCTCTCCGCCACGATCCGCGCCTTGTCCTCCGGTGACCAGTCCCGCCGCCGCCCCGAGCCCGTAAAGATCTCGAACCGGCGTGCCGGCTCCAAAGTGCTGGACTTAACCGTAGGCTCTGAAATCGTCATGTGTCGAAGCCCTCAAAAGACTTCGAACATCAACCTTCATGACGTTGTCCGAAAGGTGCCCGCGCCACACCGCTTACGCTCGACCGGGTGCGCTCGGCCTCGCACATTTTCGCGGCCGACGCCGATTGGCGCGAATTGAGCAAGGGCTCGCGCGATGTCGATTCCGGCGCGCCCGTCGGCGCCGAGGTGCCGCTGATTATCCAGTAAAGGCCGCGCCGGTTTAGCGCTGCACCGCCGTCATCGCGGCTTCGGGATAGCGCGTACCCGCCGCGGCACCGGGCGGGATCGCGTCGCCGATGCGCGCGATGTCGCCGGCGCTCAATCGCACGGCCAGCGCGCCGAGATTTTCGTCGAGCCGGTCCTCGCGCTTGGTGCCCGGGATCGGAACGATATCCGGCCCCCGCGCCAGGAGCCAGGCCAGCACGAGCTGTCCGGGCGTGCAGCCCTTGTCGCGCGCGATTGCCTCGATCCGCTCCACCAGCGCGCGGTTGCGGGCGAAATGCTGCTCCTGATAGCGCGGCATCATGGCGGTGCGTCCGCCCGGCACGTCGGCCGGCGTCTTGACGGCGCCGGTGAGAAAGCCGCGTCCCAACGGAGAATAGGCGACGAAGCCGATGCCCAGTTCGCGCGTCGTCTTGAGCGTCGCCTCGGCCTCGACGCGATAGAGCAGCGAATATTCGGTTTGAACCGCCGCGATCGGATGGACCTTGTGCGCGCGCCGGATGGTGTCGGGCGCGGCCTCGCTCAGGCCCAGATGCCGAACCTTGCCTTGCGTCACCAGCTTTGCCATAGCGCCGACCGTGTCCTCGATCGGCACGTTCGGATCGACGCGGTGCTGGTAATAGAGATCGATGCGGTCGGTGCCGAGCCGCTTGAGGCTCGCCTCGCACGCGCTTTGCACATAGGCGGGCGTCCCGTCGACGGCGAAGGAGCCGTCGGCGCCGCGCTTCTGCCCGAATTTGGTGGCGAGCACGATGCCGTCGCGCCGGCCCGCGATCGCGCGCGCCAGCAACTCCTCGTTATGGCCGACACCATACACATCGGCGGAATCGATTAAGGTCACGCCGCGATCGAGCGCGTGATGAATGAGTGCGAGCGAAGCGGCATCGTCGGCCGCGCCGTAAATGCCGGAGAGCGACATGCAGCCGAGACCGATGGCGGAAACCTGTAAGTCGCCGCCTAATTTACGCTGCTCGATTTGCGCCATTGCCGTCTCCTGTTTTTTCTCCGCGCGGATGGTAGGGCAAAACCGTGCCCGAGTCGCTCGGTCGATTGCGCCGCCACCCGATGCGCGGCAAGAATGCGCGGCGGCCGGGAGGAAGCGTTGCGCTGGATTGCATTTATTGTCGTGGTCTGCGTCGGCATCGGGCTCGGTCATGCCGGCACGGCGCGCGCGCAGGATGGGGATTTTTCCGCCTGGCGCGACGGCTTTCGCGCCAAGGCGCTGGCGCAAGGCATCGGCGCCGATACCTTCGACCGCGCCTTCGCCGGAATCGAGCCGATCCCGCGCATTATCGAGCTCGATCACGTGCAGCCCGAATCCAAGCTCGCCTTCGCCGACTATCTCGCGAAGCTCGCCTCGCCGGCGCGGGAAGAGGGCGTGCGCAAGCATCTGGCCGAGGACCGCGCGCTTCTAAACAAGGTCGGGCGCCGCTTCGGCGTGCCGCCGCGTTTCATCGTCGCTTTATGGGGCATGGAGACCGATTTCGGCCGCGACTCGGGCAACTATCCGGTAATCGCCGCGTTGGCGACGCTGGCCTATGACGGCCGGCGCGCCGCGCTGTTCGAGCGCGAGCTGATCGCGGCGTTGCGCATCGTCGAGCGTGACGGCATTCAGCCGGACCAGCTGCGCGGCTCCTGGGCGGGGGCGATGGGCCAGCCGCAATTCATGCCTTCGAGCTTTCTCGCCTATGCCGTCCATTATGACGGCGCCGGCCGGCCCGACATCTGGACCGATCGCGCCGATGTCTTCGCCTCGATCGCGAACTACCTGGCGCGGCAGGGCTGGCGCCGCGACCAGAATTGGGGCCGAATCGTGCGTGTTCCCGACCAAATTCCGGCCGATTCGGTGGGTCTCGATAACGCCAAGCCGATCCAGCAATGGCGCCGCCTCGGCGTCAGGCGCGAGGATGGCGGGCCGCTCCCGGGCCGCGATCTCAAGGCCGCGCTGCTCACCCCGCCGGGTGGACCGGCGCTGTTGGTGTACGACAATTTCCGCACGCTCCTGAAATGGAACAATGCCGCCGCCTTCGCCGCCGCGGTGGGGTTACTTGCCGATCGCAGCGAAACCCGCTAAGGGTTTCAAGAACTGGGATAAATCGAGTTCGGGGGTTCCCTTTCTTGAAGCCTCTCCATCGGGTGCGAATCGCGCTGTGCTTGGTCGCGGCGCTTATGTTGGCCGCTTGCGCCGGAAGCGCCCCGGCGCCCAAGCCGTCGCCGCAAGCCGAAGCCACTGTCCAGCCCCATGGCGGCTTTAAGGTCGGTCCGCCCTATAAGATCGATGGTGTTTGGTACTATCCGGCCGAGGATTGGAGTTACGACGAGACCGGGATCGCCTCCTGGTATGGCGAGCAATTTCACGGCCGCTATACCGCCGACGGCGAGGTGTTCGACCTCAATGCCATGACCGCGGCACATCGCACGCTGCCGATGCCGACCGTCGTGGAAGTGACAAATTTGGAGAATGGGCGGGCCATCAAGCTACGGGTGAACGATCGCGGACCGTTTGCCCGCTCGCGGATCATCGATGTATCCCGCCGCGCCGCGCAATTGCTCGGGTTCGAGACCAACGGCACCGCCAAGGTGCGGGTACGGATCCTGGTGCCCGAGTCGGTTCAGGCCGCCGCCGCCAAACATCAGGGCGGCGGGGACGCCGCGCCGGCGTTGGCCGCGGCGCCGCGCGAAACCGTGACCGCCGAGGTGTTGCCGCCGCCGGCGGGCACCAGAACCGCGGCGGGCAAGCCGGCGACAGAACCGCCGAAACGTTCGGGCGGCTTCCTCATCGGCAGTGCCAGCGCGGCCGAACCGACGGCGCCCGACCGGGTCGAGACGCCAGCGGTCAAACCCTCGCAGATTTATATCCAGGCCGGCGCCTTCACCCAGCCCGACAATGCCCAGCGGCTGGAAAGCCGCCTGCAAACCTTGGGGCCGGTGAGCGTCACGGGCGTTGCCGTCAATGGCGTCCCGGTCTATCGCGTCCGCGTCGGTCCGATCGCCACGGTGGCCGAAGCCGACCAGTTGCTCGGCCGCATCCTTGGCGGCGGAATCGCCGCGGCTCGCATCGTCGTCGATTGATCCGCGAGGGGTGTCGTCTTATCTTTCCGTCGGCGCGGGGGGCGCTCGTGATCTAGGAGTCGAAATGGCTACGTTCTCCCGTGCGAAAAAATATCTCTTGGCGCCCGTCATCGGCCTGATTTGCCTTGCCGGCGCGCTGCCGCATCCGGCGGCCGCGGCGTCGAGCGGCGCGCCGACGATCGACACCGCCGCGCATACCGCGATCGTGGTGGATTTCAACAGCGGCCCGGTGCTGTTCGAAAAGGACGCCGACAAGCGCGTTCCCACCGCGTCGATGAGCAAGATCATGACGGCCTATGTCGTCTATGGCTATTTGCGCGACGGCAGGGCCAAGTTCGACGACATGCTGCCGGTGAGCAAGGAGGCATGGCAAACCGGCGGCTCCAAAATGTTCGTGCCGTTCCCCGGGCAGGTCAGCATCGAAGATCTGTTGCAGGGCATGATCATACAGTCCGGCAACGACGCCTGCATCGTGCTGGCCGAGGGACTTGCGGGGAGCCAACAGGCTTTTGTCGAGAAGATGAACGAGGAAGCCCAGCGGATCGGGCTCAAGGATAGTCATTTCGCCGATGTCAACGGCTTGCCGGCGCCCGACCATTACATGTCGACGCGCGATCTCGCGACCCTGGCGATCCGTTACGTCACCGATTTTCCGCAATATTACCGCTACGAGGCGGTCAAGGAATTCACCTATAACGGCATCAAGCAGGGCAACCGCAACCCGCTGCTCTATCAGAATCTCGGCGCCGACGGCATCAAGACCGGCCATACCGACGAGGCGGGCTATGGGCTGGTCGGTTCCGCGCTGCGCAACGGCCGGCGCGTCATCATGGTGCTGACCGGAATGGACAGCATGCAGCAGCGCGCGCAGGAAAGTGAAAAAGTGCTGGAATGGGCGTATCGCGAATTCGAGGACGTCACCATCGCCAAGGCCGGAACGCCGCTCGATCAGGCGCCGGTCTGGCTCGGGGTCAACGCGGAAGTGCCGGCGGGCGTCGCGAAGGACGCGCTCGTGACCTTGCCGCATGCTTCGGTGCGCGGCATGAAGGTCGTCGCCATCTATGACGCGCCGGTCAAGGCGCCCGTCACCGAAGGCGAACCGATCGGCCGGCTCGAAGTGACCGCGCCCGATATCGACCCGATCGAAATCCCGCTGGTGGCGATGGCGCCGGTGGAGCGGCTCGGGCCAATGGGCCGCGCCGCCGAGGGTCTCGCTCATTATCTGTGGGAGCGCAACAACTGAGCGGCCGGCTCATCACGCTCGAAGGCGGCGAGGGCGCGGGCAAATCGACACAAGCCAAGCTCCTGGCCGAAGCGCTGACCCGCAACGGCATTGAAACCATCGCGACGCGCGAGCCGGGCGGCGCGCCCGAAGCCGAGTTGATCCGCGACCTGCTGCTGAAAGGCGCGCCCGAACGCTGGGACGGTGTCAGCGAAGCGCTCTTGATGATCGCGGCGCGGCGCGCGCATCTGCGCCACACCATCGAGCCGGCCTTGGCGCGCGGCGCTTGGGTGGTGTGCGACCGTTTTGCCGATTCGACCGTGGCCTATCAGGGTTATGGCGCGGGTGTGCCGGTCGAGGCGCTATCGGCGCTGCACCGCCTGATCGCGGGCGAGCTCAAGCCCGACCTGACCTTGCTGCTGGATTTGCCGGTGGAGGAGGGGTTGGCGCGCGCGCAATCCCGCCACGGCGCGGAGACCCGCTTCGAGCAAAAGGACATCCATTTCCATAAGCGCGTCCGCCGTGGTTTTCTCGAAATCGCCAAGCAGGAGCCGCGCCGCTGCGTCGTGATCGACGCTTCGCGCTCGATCGACGACATTCACCGCGCCGTACGGCTGGTCTTGGGCGAGCGGCTGAATGTGAAGCTGAGGACGGCATGAGCGACGTGTTCGATGACGTGGACGACCGCGAATCGGGCGGTGAGCCCGCCAACGCCATCCCGCTGCCACGCGAGAATCCCGATCTGGTGGGGCAGGAGGGGGCCGAGACGGTGCTGCTCGACGCCTACCGTTCGGGGCGCCTGCCGCATGCCTGGCTATTGACCGGCCCGCGCGGCATCGGCAAGGCGACGCTGGCTTTCCGTTTTGCCCGGTTCGTGTTCCAGCAAAGCGCCGATGCGGGGGGCCTGTTCGCGGCGCCGCCGACGAGCCTGGCGGTCGATCCGGGCCAACCGGCTTTTCGCCGTGTCGCCTCGGGCGGCCATGCCGATCTTCTTTTAATCGAAAGGGGTTACGATTCGAAGCGAAAGCGTTTTCGCAGCGAGATCGTGGTCGATGATGTGCGCGCGATCGGCGAGTTCCTGCATCTGACGCCGGCGGAAGGCGGCTGGCGGATCGTGATCGTCGATGGTGCCGACGAGATGAACCGCAATGCCGCCAACGCCTTGCTCAAAGTGCTCGAGGAGCCGTCGGAACGCGCGCTTCTGCTCATCACCAGCGTCAGCACCGGCAGGCTGTTGCCGACCATACGCTCGCGCTGCCGCCACTTGGCGATGAAGCCGATCGCCGACCCAGAGCTTGCCGGGCTGTTGGCAAAATACCGCCCCGACCTGAGCGATGAGCTTTCGGGCCTGGTGCGCCTCGCCAATGGCAGTGTCGGCCGCGCCTTGGAACTGGCGTCGGCGGGCGGGCTTGGGCTTTATCGCGAGCTGCTCGGGCTGATCGCGTCGCCCACGCCGGACGGCGCGGGGGTCGATGCCTTCGCCGACCGGCTCGGGCGCGTCAATGCCGAGGATTCATTTCGGCTGGTGGCCGAGCTGCTGCCGGATTGGCTCGCGCGCATGGTGACGCGGGCGGCGGGCGGGCAGGGCGGCGCTTCGCCCGAGGAACGCGCCGCCTGGGCGCGGCTGGGAGCGAAAGCCGGCGCGGGGGTTGATCGCTGGGCCGAGCTATGGGAAAAACTGAATCGCCTCTTTGACCTGGTGGACGCCGTCAATCTCGATCGCAAGCAGGCGGTATTGAACGCCTTTTTCGCGCTCGACGAGGCTTCGCGCGGCGAAGCCTGACGTACCCCGCCCTTACCCGAGGATCGCGATGCCCGGCGGCGGAAATTTCTTTGTCACCACACCTATCTATTACGTCAATGACGCGCCGCATCTCGGCCACGCCTACACGACCGTGGCATGCGATGCGCTGGTGCGCTTCCGCCGGCTCGACGGGCAGAAGGTGCTGTTCACCACCGGCACCGACGAGCATGGCCAGAAGGTCGAGAAATCGGCGCAGGCCGCCGGCATGGCGCCGCAAGCCTTTTGCGACAAGGTCTCTCGGACCTTCCGCGCCATGAATGGGTTGCTCGGAATCGATACGCACGATTTCGTCCGCACCACCGATGAGCGGCACATACGCTGCGCCACCGAGATGTGGAACCGGTTCTCCGGCAATGGGCATGGCGACATCTATCTCGGCAAGTACGGCTACTATGATTCGATCCGCGATGAAGCGCCCTATGACGAAAGCGAGCTGGTCAACGGCAAGGCGCCGACCGGCGCCGATGTCGAATGGGTCGAGGAGGAAAATTATTTCTTCCGCCTCTCGGCCTGGCAGGACCGGCTGCTCGAGTTCTACGACGCCAATCCCGATTTCATCGGCCCGGCCGCGCGCCGCAACGAGGTGGTGAGCTTCGTCAAGGGCGGCCTGCGCGATCTCTCGATTTCGCGCACCAGCTTCTCTTGGGGCATTCCGGTGCCCAACGACGCCAAGCACATCATGTATGTCTGGATCGAGGCGCTGTCGGTCTATCTCACCGGCGCCGGCTATCCCGACGTCACGAGCGAGAAATTCCACGAATTCTGGCCCTGCGATCTGCACATGGTCGGCAAGGACATCATCCGTTTCCATTGCGTCTACTGGCCCGCTTTCCTGATGGCCGCCGGCTTGCCGGTGACTCACCGCGTCTTCGGCCATGGCTGGTGGACGGTCGAGGGCCAGAAAATGTCGAAGTCGCTCGGCAATTTCATCGCGCCCAAGGAGTTGGTCGACAAATACGGCCTCGATCCGCTGCGTTATTTCATGTTGCGCGAATTGCCGTTCGGCTCGGACGGCGATTTCTCGCATCGCGCCATGGTCAACCGCGTCAATGGCGATCTCGCCAACGATCTCGGCAACCTGGCACAGCGCGTGCTCTCGATGATCCAGCGTTATTGCGGCGGGACGCTTCCGGCGGCCGGCGCTTTGAGCGCCGCGGACGAAGCGTTGCTCGAAGCGGCGCGCGGCCTCTTGGCGAGACTTCGCGAGGAAATCGCCGTGCCGGCGTATCATCACGCGCTCGATCATCTCTGGGCGGTGGTGAGCGACGCCAACCGCTATGTCGATGAGCAGGCGCCGTGGACGCTCAACAAGAGCGATCCGCCGCGCCGCGACACGGTGCTTTACGTGCTGGCCGAAACCATTCGCCATCTCGCGATTTTGATCCAGCCGGTCATGCCTGGCTCGGCCGCGAACCTTTTGGATCAGCTCGCGATTCCGGCGGATCGGCGCGATTTCGCCGACCTCGCCGCACATCTGATCGCTTCCGGTACGGCGTTGCCGAAACCCGAGGGCGTATTCCCGCGATATTTGGACGGCGCCGATCAAAGCCCTCCCCCCTTGCGGGGGAGGGGAGATTGACCCCCGGATTGATCCGGGGGTCAATCGGGTGGGGGGTATTGCAAAGCATGCCATCGCTGACCGCGCGCAGGCTCCGCGCGAGCATGACCGATGCCGAGCGGCGCCTATGGTGGCAACTTCGATACAAGCAGCTAGATGGATTTCGCTTTCGCCGGCAGCACCCGCTTGACCCCTATGTTGTCGACTTTTTTTGTCCGGAGGCCCACCTGATCGTCGAGGTCGATGGTGGCCAACATTCACCCGAGGTGGATAAGAAGCGCCAGCGATGGTTGGAGTCACAGGGACATCGCGTGTTGCGCTTCTGGAATAACGATGTGCTGCAGAATACCGAAGGCGTTGTTGCGACCATTCGCGACGCATTGCAGAGTTGGGCGCAATGACCCCCCACCCGAAATGCGCCGCTCGCGCGCCGCATTTCTTCCCTCCCCGGCAAGGGGGGAGGGCAAATTGTTATCGCGTCACTCATGGTTTCGATGCTGGTCGATAGCCATTGCCATATCGATTTCGCCAAGCCCGAGGAGCGGGCCGGCGTGATCGAGCGCGCCAGGCGGGCAGGGGTCGGGACCATGCTGACCATCGGCACCAAGGCCGGCGAACTCGACGAAGTGATCGCGATCGCCGAGTCCGATCCCGACATCTGGTGCACGGTCGGCATCCATCCCCACGAGGCCGAGGCCACGGCCGATACGGCCATCGAGCGCATGCGCGCACTCACCGCGCACCCGAAGGTGGTCGGCATCGGCGAGGCCGGTCTCGATTTCTATTACGATCACAGCCCGCGCGGGCGTCAGGCCGAGATGTTCCGGCTGCAATGCCGCCTGGCCCGCGCCGCCGGCCTGCCGCTTGTCGTCCATAGCCGCAACGCCGATGCCGAGACCGCCGCGATTCTCGCCGAGGAAGGCATGGCGGCCGGTATCATCCATTGCTTTTCGAGCGGCCGGGAACTGGCGGAAAAATCGCTGGCGCTGGGCTTTCATATTTCGCTGTCGGGCATCGTCACCTTCAAGAACGCTGAGGGCTTGCGCGAGATCGCGCGCGACATCCCGCTCAACCGGCTCTTGATCGAGACCGACGCGCCCTATCTGGCGCCGGTGCCGATGCGCGGCAAAACCAACGAGCCGGCCTTCATCCTGCACACGGCGGCGAAAGTCGCCGAGCTCAAGGGTATTTCGGTCGAGGAATTGGCGCGCGCGACCAGCGACAATTTCTTTCGCCTCTTCGCCAAGGCGCGGCGCCCGGCGGCGGCATGAAGGTCACGATCCTGGGTTGCGGTCCGTCCTGGGGCGTGCCGAAGATCGGCGGCGATTGGGGCCGCTGCGATGCCGCCAATCCCAAGAACCGGCGCCGGCGCGCCGCGATCCTGGTCGAGGATGCCGGCGCCGCCATCCTGGTCGATACGCCACCCGACCTGCGCGAGGCGCTATTGGCCTGCGAGGTCAAACGCATCGACGCCGTGATCTTCACCCACACCCATGCCGACCATCTCCACGGCATCGACGATCTGCGGGTGCCGAGCTGGGGCTTCGGCCGGCCGATCCCGGCCTATGGCAGCGCCGCGAGCTTCGCCGCGATCCGGGCGCGCTTCGGCTATACCGTCGATGGCGTCCGCGACCCCGGCAGCTCGGGCTATTACTACCAGCCTATGTTGGAGCCGCATGAGGTCGCGGGCGGGTTTACGGCGGCCAGGATCGCGGTCACGGCCTTCCGCCAGGAGCATGGCCGGACGCCGTCGCTGGGCTTGCGGTTCGGCCCGATGGCGTATTCGACCGACGT
>JAATGI010000083.1 GCA_015654725.1 Rhodospirillales bacterium | reverse complement strand
TTTCTATATCGTGGGCAAGGAAATCAGCCTCGAGGATGTGCGCCTGGCGCTCGAAAAAATGCCGGACCGGTTTTTCGAGCATCCGGCGACGATGCTGATCCTCACCAACATGTTTTATGCCGAGGCGCCGTGGCTCACGCCCAATTCGGTGACGGCGGCCACCAGCCTGGTTTGGCAAGAAGTCGCGCTCACCGGCAATACCGCGCATGATTTCGAGGAGCAGATCGGTCAGCTCGACCCGTTCCTCGTCGATAATTGGCGCACGCGGGTGAGCAAGATCAGCGGCAACCCGATGTATGAAAAACCGGTCGTGCTGGTGATCTATCGCGAGGATTACAAATTCCTGCTCGACCAGGTGCGGCCGCGGCGCGGCGCGGCGCTCGCCGATTACGATCTGGTCATCGCCTCCCAGCCTTATCGCGCGCGCGCCTCAACCGAATTCAAGGCCAAGAAGGTGATCGCGCCGCTGGCGCGCGCGCTCGGCCCCGGCGGGCGGCTGATCGCCATTCACAGCCATGGCGACGATCCCGGTCTCGAAATCATCCGCAAGATCTGGCCGGGCGAGAGTCCGTTCCAGACCGACCGCCACGCCTTGCTGCGCGCGACCAAGGAAGAACTCGGGCCGGCGGGACGCGATCTGAATTTCAACGCTTATTCGGACAGCCGCTCGCTGTTCAAATATCAGATGCACACGCTGCCCAGCGAGATCGCGGAGAGCATCGGCACCTCGACCCTGTTCGCGGCCTGGAACGCCGCCATTTATGTGGCGCAGATCGAGGACCAGCGGCTCGCCGAGGCGATGGTCGGCGGCGCCTATCTCGAAGCCACCAAGGACGTTCTGCACGAACATGGCGGCTTGTGGTTTTGGGACGAATCCTTCGTCATCTCCAGGAAGCGGGATTCGGCATGACAATCGGACGCATCAAAGTGGGAGCACGCCCGTGAGCAAACGCGATTATCTCTTCACCAGCGAATCGGTTTCCGAAGGCCATCCGGACAAGCTGTGCGATTGCATTTCGGATTCGGTGGTCGACACCTATCTCGCGGCGGACCCGCATTCGCGCGTCGCCTGCGAGACGCTCGCCACCACCAATTTCGTCGTGCTCGCGGGCGAGGTTCGCGGCCCGTCCAAGGTCAATCAGGACGTGCTGATCGATGTCGCGCGCCAGGCGATCAAGGATATCGGCTACGAGCAGGACGGCTTCCACTGGCATCGCGCGGAAATCAAATATCTGCTGCATTCCCAGTCGGCCGACATCGCGCAAGGCGTCGATGCCGCGGGCAACAAGGATGAGGGCGCCGGCGATCAAGGCATCATGTTCGGCTATGCCTGCACCGAGACGCCGGAACTGATGCCGGCGCCGCTCTATTACGCGCACGAGATTTTGCGCCTCATGGCGGCCGACCGGCACGCCGGCAAGGCGCCGATGCTGGGCCCCGACGCCAAGAGCCAGGTCAGCCTGCAATACGTCAACGGCAAGCCGGCGCGCACCACCTCGGTCGTGGTCTCGACCCAGCACAGCGAAAAGGTCGATCAGGAACAGGTGCGCGAAATCGTTCGCCCTTACGTCAAGAAAGTGCTGCCGGAAGGCTGGATGTGCGACGAGCCGCATTTCTACGTCAATCCGACCGGGCGCTTCGTCATCGGCGGCCCCGACGGCGATTGCGGCCTCACCGGGCGCAAGATCATCGTCGATACTTATGGCGGCGCCGCGCCCCATGGCGGCGGCGCGTTCTCCGGCAAGGACCCGACCAAGGTCGATCGCTCGGCCGCCTATGCCGCGCGCTATCTCGCCAAGAACGTGGTCGCGGCCGGCCTCGCCGATAAATGCACCATCCAGCTTTCCTACGCCATCGGGGTGTCGAAGCCGCTCTCGGTCTATATCAACACCGACGGCACCGGCCATGTCGACGAGGACAAGCTGGTGAAGGTGCTGCAGGAGCTGATGGACCTGAGCCCACGCGGCATCCGCACCCATCTCGCGCTCAACAAGCCGATCTATCGCCGCACCTCGTCCTACGGCCATTTCGGCCGCAAGCCCGAGGCCGATGGCGGCTTCTCCTGGGAAAAGACGGATTTGGTCAGCCAGTTGAAGGGTGCGTTCTAGCCGTTGGGCACGCGCCGTGCGTCCTTCGAGACGCGGTCTTGCGGACCGCTCCTCGGGATGAGGACTTTCTTCGTGCCATCGAAGAATTCCTTATGCCGAGGAGCACGCGCGGCGTGCGTCTCGAAGCACGCACATTCGTAATGCAGCCACTCGCGTAGGAGCCACAATGGCCGTCGCATCCGACTACAAGGTGAAAGACCTCGCGCTCGCCGAATGGGGGCGCAAGGAGATCAACATCGCCGAGACCGAAATGCCCGGCCTGATGGCGACGCGCAAGGAATACGGACCGTCGAAGCCGCTCAAGGGCGCGCGCGTCGCCGGCTCGCTGCACATGACGATCCAGACGGCGGTGCTGATCGAGACCTTGAAGGAGCTCGGCGCCGATGTGCGCTGGGCCTCTTGCAACATCTACTCGACGCAGGACCATGCCGCGGCGGCGATCGTCGCTGCCGGTACCCCGGTGTTCGCGGTGAAGGGCGAGAGCCTCGAGGAATATTGGGACTACACCCACAAGATTTTCGAATGGGGCGACGGCGGCACGCCGAACATGATCCTCGACGACGGCGGCGACGCGACGCTCCTCGTCCATCTCGGTATGCGCGCCGAGAAGGATCCGTCCGTGCTCGATAAGCCGGGCAGCGAAGAAGAACATTTCATGTTCGCCGCGATCAAGAAGCGCCTCAAGTCAAAGCCCGGATTCTACAGCAATCTCGGCGTCGCGATCAAAGGCGTCTCCGAGGAGACC
>JAATGI010000255.1 GCA_015654725.1 Rhodospirillales bacterium | reverse complement strand
TTCGTCGAATTCTTCCGCGAGCCGGACCAACAGCTCGGATTCCTATTCGCCGGGGTGACGATGGGGCAGCTCCTGTCGCTGCCGTTGGTGGCGGTGGGGGCGTTGCTGGTGCTGCGCGCCCGGCGCGCGCCGGCCGCCGCGTGAACGCTTTGGCGCGGATCCTGGCCGCGCGCATCCGCGGCACCGGACCGATCGGCCTGGCGGATTTCATGACCGCGGCGCTGTTTCATCCCGAGCATGGCTATTACTTGACGCGCGATCCCATCGGCGCGCGTGGCGATTTCGTCACCGCGCCGGAGGTGAGCCAGATGTTCGGCGAACTGATCGGATTGTGGTGCGCCGAGACCTGGCGGCAAATGGGCGCGCCGCGCCCCTTCATTCTGGCCGAGCTCGGTCCCGGCCGCGGCACCCTGATGGCCGATGCGTTGCGCGCCGCCAAGCTCGTGCCGGGCTTTCTCGATGCCATGTCCTTGCACCTGGTCGAGGCAAGCCCGGCCTTGCGCGCGGCGCAGGCGCGGGCCTTGGCGCCATTCAACCCGACCTGGCACGGCCGCGCCGACGATCTGCCCGGAGGGCCGCTCATCCTGATCGCCAATGAATTTCTCGATGTGCTGCCGATCCGTCAGTTCGTCCGCGCCGAGGATGGTTGGCATGAACGGCGCGTCGGTTTGGACGGTGAAGAATTCGCGTATATTTTGAGCGAATCCAAAACGGATTTTTCCGGCGATGGTTCCGTTGGTTCGGTGCGAGAAATGTCGCCGCAAGCGCGCGAACTCGGCGCCTCGCTCGGCGCGCGGCTCGCGCGCCAAGGCGGTGCCGCGCTGTTCATCGATTACGGCTATACGCGGAGCGGCTTCGGCGACACGCTCCAGGCGCTCCGCGCGCATCGCCGCCACGATCCGCTCGCCGATCCGGGCGAGGCCGATCTCTCCGCCCATGTCGATTTCGCCGCGTTCGCCGCCGCCGCCGCCGGGGCGCGCGCATTCGGCCCCGTCGAGCAGGGCCTGTTCCTGCGCCGTCTCGGGATCCGCGAACGCGCCGACCGGCTGCGCGCCGGTGCGAACGCGACGCAAGCCGCCGCCATCGAGCGCGGTTATCGCCGCCTGGTCGATCCCGAGGCCATGGGTAGCCTATTAAAGGTCTTGGCGCTGGCTCATCCCTCGCTCACCCTCGCCGGTTTCGAGGGCGAGGCGTGAGATTGACCCTGCCCAATCTGGCCGTGCCGGGCGTCGCGCACGGTTTTTTCACCCGCGAGGGCGGGGTGAGCGACGGCATGTTCGCCTCGCTGAATTGCGGCTGGGGTTCGAGCGACGATCCCGGCCGCGTCGCCGAGAATCGCGCGCGCGCGGCGGCGGCGCTCGGCGTCGCGCCGGAGCGGCTCGTCACCTGCGATCAAGTTCACGGCACGACCGTCGTCGCGGTCGAGCAGGTCTGGCGGCGCGGCGAGCAACCCAAGGCCGACGGCATGGCAACGCGCGCCAGGGGTGTAGCCCTGGGCATTCTCGCCGCCGATTGCGTCCCGGTGCTGCTCGCCGATGAAGCAAGCGGCGTGATCGGCGCCGCCCATGCCGGCTGGCGCGGCGCGCTCGGCGGCGTGGTCGAAGCGGTGGTGCGAGCGATGATCGGACTCGGCGCGACGCCGCGAAACATTCGCGCCGGGATCGGTCCCGCGATCGCGCCACAATCCTACGAGGTCGGGGCGGAATTCCCGGCGCCGTTCCTGGCGCAAGACGCGGCGAACGCGGCGTTCTTCTCGGCGCCCGACGCCGCCGGAAAATTCCGCTTCGATTTGCCGAGCTATGTCGCGGCGCGCCTGGCGCGGCTCGATCTCATGTCGGTCGAGCGCTGCCCCGGCGATACCGCCGCCGAGCCGGAACGGTTCTTTTCCTATCGCCGCGCGCGGCGCCTGGGCGAGGCGGATTATGGCCGCTTGCTTTCGGCCATCGCCTTCTTATGATTCGGCGCCCGCCGAGGAATCGAATGCCCCATTTTGTTTTTGTTTCGCGGCTTCCTGCTGCTCGGCCTGTTGGCGAGCGGCGTCATCCTATGAGCCGATTTGCCCGCCTTATCCCGTTGCTGGCGCTGGCGCTCGCGGCGTGCCAGCCCCTGCCGCATCCGTTCTCCGATTTGCGGCCGCCGCCGTCGTCGCCGGCGATGAGTCCGCCCGACGCGGTCGGCATCGTGGTCGATCCGGTCGCGGGCGCGCCGGCGCCGACCGCGACCGCGCTCGGCGAAGCGATGGCCGACGCCTTGCGCAAGGAAGACGTCCCGGCCGACACCAAAGTCGGCAATGCCAAGAGCTACCATCTGGCCGGCACGGCGCAGGCGAACGAGGACGGTCAGCGCACCCGCGTCACCATCGTTTGGGCCTTGCGCGGGCCCGACGGGCGCGCGGTCGGCCAGGAGACCACGTCCGACGAGGTGCCGAGCGCGATCTGGCGCGACGGCGACAAGGAATTGGCGAAGGCGCTGTCGGCCAAGGCGGCCTTGGCGCTGGCGGCGCGCGTCGAGGGCGACGTGCCGGTGGAAAAGCAGGTGCATGACCCGGTGGTGGCGCTTCGGCCGGTGACGGGCGCGCCCGGCGACGGCGGCAACGCGCTGTCGCGCGCCATCGGCGCGGTCTTGGTCCGCGCCGGGGTGGTGCTCAAGGCGAAGCCGGCGGATCAGGAAAATTATTGGCTCAGCGGCAAGGTCGAAATCAGCCCGGTTCCCGACGGCAAGCAGAACGTCAAGATCACCTGGTCGCTGGCGCGTCCCGACGGCAGCGCCATCGGGCAGGTAAGCCAGGAGAATCAGGTCCCCGCCGGCAGCCTGGACGGGACCTGGGGCGATGTCGCCTACGATGTCGCCGCCGCCGCCGCGGGCGGCATCGTCGAACTGATACAGAACGCCCAGGCGGCCACCGGGAGTTGAAGCCGAAGCGCTTTAAATTGCTCCTCGCTTCGTCGCCATAGTCCCAGCCAGTCGCTGCGACCGCCCCGCGACGGCGCCAAGCGCTTTGTCTCCGTCGGGTGCGGCTGCGTCACCGCGTTGCGCCGGTCGGGCCGCTTCCACGACGCGAAGATGGCCCTGTTGGCGCGAGCGCGGCGCCGGCTTCAGCGTGATTTCGACATCCTGCCCGAGTGCCGTGAGCCAGCTCGCGAGCCGGTCGATGGTCACGCTCTCCATACGGCCCCGGAACACTTTTGAAAGCGTGGGCTGATCGGTGCCGCAGAGCCTCGCCGTATCCTGCTGCGTCAGCTTGCGACGCCGCGCGATCTCCTTGATGGCGATGATGAGATCACTCTTGGCGGTGAGTTCGGACGCGGCGCCTGGTGAAAAACCGATATCCGCGAACACATTGCCGCTGCTCTTTTCGGCCTGAATCCTGGTCATCGTCGTTCCTCCTTATCCGCCTCCCGCGCGCGTCGCCGACGCGCTTCGATCAACGCCACGTCCGGCCTCGACAAGCCGATCCCGGATTTCGACTTTTTCACGAAAGCGTGTAGCACATAGAGCGCCTTCGTGTGATTCACCACACATAGACCAATCGATAAGCGTTCCGGTCGAAACTCTCGCGCAACTCCGTAAACGCCGGTTCCGAACTGCTTCAGCGGTTTCATATCGAGCGGCGTCTTGCCTTGCCGCAATTCGTAGAGCCGCATTCTGAACGAAGCCTTTACCTGACTCGGCAACGTCGAGAGGTCGTCCTTGCTGCTCGCGATCCATACGATGGCCCACCGCTGGCACCACCACCCGGTCCTTCGGGTTTCGTCATCGGACCGTATTATGGTAAAATCACCATATTTTGTCAACCGGGGCTCCGCCGACGATTGGGCGACGCCGCGCGGATTTGCGACTGGCCCCCCAAAACCCCGTTTGCAGCTTTGGGGCGGCTTTGTTACAGTCCGGCCGCTCGGCGCGCGGGGTGCCCGGGTGAGCTGAGATTTGCCATGAAAATTCTCGCCTGCAACAGCAATCGGCCGCTTGCCGAAGCGATTTCGGCCTATTTGAGCACGCCCTTGACCGACGCCAGCGTGCGGCGCTTTTCCGACATGGAAGTGTATGTCGAGATCCACGAAAACGTGCGCGGCGAGGATGTCTTCGTCATCCAGTCGACGTCGCACCCCGCCAACGACAATCTGATGGAACTGCTGGTCACGCTCGACGCGCTGCGCCGCTCCTCGGCGCGGCGCGCGACCGCGGTGGTGCCTTATTACGGCTATGCCCGGCAGGACCGCAAAACCGCGTCGCGTTCGCCGATTTCGGCGAAGCTGGTCGCCAACATGATTACCGTGGCGGGCGCGCATCGCGTCCTCACCCTCGATCTCCATGCCGGCCAGATTCAGGGCTTCTTCGACATTCCGACCGACAACCTGTTCTCCGCGCCGGTGTTCGTGAACGATATCAAGGAACGCTATAACGGCGACGATCTGGTGGTGGTTTCGCCCGATGTCGGCGGCGTGGTTCGCGCGCGCAGCGTCGCGCGCCGCCTCGGCGCCGACCTCGCCATCATCGACAAGCGCCGCGAGCGCGCCGGCGTGTCCGA
>JAATGI010000242.1 GCA_015654725.1 Rhodospirillales bacterium | reverse complement strand
TGCTGGTCATCGTGCTGCTGCTGTGGCGGCCGCACGGCTTGCTGCCGGCGAAATCCGCGGCATGACCGCGCGGCCGCAAGCCTCGGCGCCGGCGCTGACGCGATTGCGGCTCGGCGAGGGCCGCTTCGGCTGGGCGTGGCATGTCCTGCCCTGGGGGATCGCCTTCGGCACCTATTTTGTCGCCGGCGCCTATCTCAGCCTGGGCACCAGCGCGCTCGAAATGATTCTGTTCACGCTGTCGATCGATCTGGCGCTCGGCTATGCCGGCATCATCACCTTCGGGCAGGCGGCGTTTTTCGGCGTCGGCGCCTATGCCGCCGGCCTGTTGTCGATTTACGTCACGCCCGATCCGATTCTGGGCCTGCTGTTCGGCACCGCGGTGGCGGCGGCGTTGGGCGTGGTGACGGGGATGCTGATCCTCCACACCGAGGGCGTGACCTTGATGATGCTGACCCTGGCCGTCGCCTCGATGCTGGCCGCCTTCGCCTCGCAGGCGCATGGCTTGACCGGCGGCGATGACGGGCTGCAGGGCATGCAGATCTCGCCGTTGTTCGGAATCTTCCCATTCGATCTATGGGGCCATACCGGTTACCTCTATGCCCTGGGCGTGTTGTTGCTGTGGTTTGGCTCGGCTTGGCGCATCGTACGCTCGCCGTTCGGGCGCTCGCTCGACGGCATCCGGCAGAGCCCGCGCCGCATGCGCGCGATCGGCACGCCGGTCTGGTGGCGGCTGGTGGCGGTCTACACCCTCGCGGCGGCGATGGCGGGCTCGGCGGGCGCCTTGAAGGCGCAGACCAATCAATTCGTCGGCCTCGACTCCCTCGATCTTCTGATCTCCGGCACCGCCTTGGTGATGCTGATCCTGGGCGGCACGCGCCGGCTTTACGGCGCCTTTGTCGGCGCCGCCTTTTATGTCGTGGTGCAAGACCTCGCGGCCGAGTTCGACCCGTTTCGTTGGATGTTCCTGATCGGCGGCCTTTTGATCGCAATCGTGCTGTTCCTCGATGGCGGGCTGATGGGGCTCGCCGACAGGGCGCGGCGGGCGCTGGCGCGACTCCGCGGCGCCGCCCCATGAGTGTCGACGCCGATATCGCGCTGTCGGTTCGCGGCTTATCCAAGGCGTTTGGCGCGCTCACCGTGGCGCAATCGATCTCGCTCGATGTGAAGCGCGGCGCGCGGCTCGGCCTGATCGGCCCCAACGGCGCCGGCAAGACCAGCTTCGTCAATCTCCTGACCGGCATGCTCACGGCCGACGCCGGGGCGATCGTGCTCGAAGGCGAGGACATCACCAACCTCAAGCCCGAAAGCCGGGTGCATCGCGGCTTGGTGCGCACGCATCAAATCAACACCCTGCTTCTGGAGACGAGCCTCCGCGACAACGTGGCGATCGCGATCGCCGAGCGCGAGCGCATCGCCTGGCGGGCGATGCGGTTCCAGCGCCGCTGGCGCGAATGTCTCGACGAAGCCGAGGACCGGCTCGCGGCGCTCGGCATCGCCGCCCTTGCCGACCGCAAGGTGGCGCAGCTTCCCTATGGCCAACAGCGGCTGTTGGAAATCGCGATCGCCCTGGCCTTGAAACCGCGGGTGCTGCTGCTCGACGAGCCGGCGGCCGGCGTGCCGGCGGCCGAGGCGCATGCCATTCACGATCTGCTCGAACGCCTGCCGGCCGAGATCGCGATCCTGATGATCGAACACGACATGGATCTGGTGTTCCGCTTCGCGCGCGAAATCGCGGTGCTGGTGCGGGGGCGGGTGCTGACGAGGGGAACGCCGCGCGACATCGCCGCCGATCCGCAAGTCCGCGCGGTCTATCTCGGCAGGCACGCGGCGTGAGCCTGGCGCTCGAGGTGCGCGATCTGGTCGCGGGCTATGGCGCGACCGTGGTGCTGGACGGCGTTTCCTTCGATCTCGCCGGCGGCGGCACGCTCGCCATCCTCGGCCGCAACGGCGTCGGCAAGACCACGCTGCTCGCGACGCTGATGGGTTTCACCCAGCGCCATCGCGGCGGCATCCGCTTCGGCGAGTACGCGATCGAGGCAATGCCCTCGCACCGCCGCAACCGCGTCGGCTTTGGCTATGTGCCGCAAGAACGCGAGATCTTTCCTTCCCTCTCGCTCGAGGAAAATTTGCTGGTGGCGGCGCGGCCCGAGGGCTGGACGCTCGACGCGGTCTACGAACTGTTTCCGGCACTCACGGAACGGCGCAAAAATGCCGGAAATCGGCTGTCGGGTGGCGAGCAGCAAATGCTCGCGGTGGCGCGCGCGCTCGTCGGCGCCCCCAAACTCTTATTATTGGACGAGCCGACCGAAGGCTTGGCGCCGATCGTGGTCGATGCGCTGGTCGACGCGCTGGCGCGGATTCGCGACCAGGGCGGCCTGTCGATCATTCTGGTCGAACAACGCGTCGATCTGGCGCTCGCCTTCGCGCGCGACGCCGTTGTCATGGATCGCGGCCGTATCGTTTGGCGCGGCACGGCAAAGGAATTGCAGGCCGACGAAGCGACCAAGGCGCGGCTCCTCGGTGTCGGCGCCGCGGCCAATTCCGCTTAGAGGCGCGCGATCAGGCGGCCACGCTCGCCAAGCGGACGATCGCCACTTCCTTGGCGCGGACGCGCAGCCGCGCGGTCATGCGCGGCCGGACAAATTGGAAGCGGTTGCCGAAGTAATGAGTCGGCTGCGCGAGCGACCGGCCCTCGGACGAAAGTCCCGCGGTCAGGCCGACATAGAAATTGAATTCCGATTTGCGGCACAGATAGATTTTCCACGGCGTGCACAGGAACGGGCGGAACTCGTCGCCCGTGTCGCGCAGCCAATCCGCCAGCGCCGCCGACACCTCGGGCCAGCCCGGATTCATGAAATCGTCGGCGACGATGACGCCGCGCGGAGCGATGGTCCGGCCGGCTAACGTCAGATCGTAAAGGACATCGTCATAGCCGTGTCCGCCATCGACGCTGAAGAAACGGACCTCGCCGATCCGGCGCCGGATCTCGTCCCGATCGAGCAGGGTGGAACGGCCGACAAACACCTCGTTTTCATCGAGCGCGATATCGAGGCGCGAACAATTGCGCTGGAACCACGCGCCGCGGCCGAAGCCCTTGGGGTCCTGATAAAACTCGTCATCCTCGAACACATCGACCGCGAGCGCCTTTTCATCCGCGCGGCGGGCGCCGGCGAGAATGAAAAAGGTGCGGCCGTGATGGATGCCGATTTCCACCATCGAGCCGGGGATGCCGGCCTCGCTCTGGCCCGCCAGCAGCGTGTCGAAAATAACGCCGTCGAAATGGTTGCAAGAACCTTCGACCAGAAAGAAGTCCCGCCGCAGATAGTTGTTCATGTCGCGCTCCCTGGGCGCCTCGCTCCCGCGCGCGCCGTCATATTCAATATTAAAGAATAGTTGATATGCGGGTATTTTCAATACTTCGTTTCTATTGTTAATATAACCGAAGTATTGATGGTTAATCGGGAGCGCGAGGGCTTATAGGGTCGCCTCGGTGCCGAACACCAGCGTGATCTGGCTGGAGAGATAGCCGCCATTGCCGTTGCACAACGCGATCTCGGCGCCCTCGATCTGGCGCTCGCCGGCGGCGCCGCGCAGTTGCTCGACCGCCTCGACCATCAGGAACATGCCGTACATGCCGGGATGGACGCAGCTCAAGCCGCCGCCATTGGTGTTGAGCGGGTGGGCGCCGCCGGGCGCGATATTGCCGGCGGCGACGAACGGCCCGCCCTCGCCCTTCTTGCAGAAGCCGAAATCCTCGAGGAACAGGATGGTGTTGATGGTGAAGGCGTCATAGACCTCGATGACATCGACGTCCTTCACCGTGATCCCCGCCATGGCATAGGCGCGGGGTGCCGCTTGCGCCACCGCCGTCACGGTGAGGTCGGGCATCTGTGAAATATCGTTATGGGTGGTGGCCGCGCCGACGCCGAGCAGATAGACCGGCTTCTTGGCGAAATCCTTGGCCCGGTCGGCGCGCACCACCACCATGGCGGCGCCGCCATCGGTCACGAGACAGCAATCGCGCACCCCGAACGGATCGACCACCATCCGCGCCTTGAGGCATTCCTCGACGGTCAAGGGCTCGCGCATGAAAGCGCGCGGATTCTTCTGCGCCCATTGCCGCGCCGAGACCGCGACATGGGCCAATTGCTCCTTGGTGGTGCCGTATTGGTGCATGTGGCGCGAGGCCGCGAGCGCGTAGGAATTGATCGGCTGGCGCGGGCGATAGGGCGCGTCGAAGGAGCGGCCGAAGCCCGGCCCGGCGCGCCTGGTCGCGGTGCGGGTGTTGCTGCCATAGGCGATCAGCGCGACGTCGCACAAACCCAGATGCAGCGCCGCCGCAGCGTCCTGCATCGCGTTGTTGAAGGACGAGCCGCCGATATTGGTCGAGTCCATTACCTTGATGTTTTTGAGGCCGAAATATTCCGGATAAAGGATGGCGCCCAGCGGATCGTTGAAATTCGAGCCGAAAATGCCATCGACTTGGTTCTTGTCGATGCCGGCATCGGCGAGCGCGTTATGGATCGCCTCGCCCATGATTTCGAGGTGGGTGCGGCCGGGCAATTCGCCGAACGGGGTCAGGCCGAAGCCCACCACCGCGACCGCGCCGCGCAACGGATGCGCCATGACTACCTCCCCGCCGGGCGAAAGAGCACGAGCGTCTGTTTTTCGAGCTCGCCGATATGGGCCTGGACCTTCATGCCGATCTTGACCTCGGTGGCCGGGATATCGACGACGCGAGACATCATGCGCGGCCCTTCGGCGAGATCGATCAGGGCGATGTTGTAATCGGGCCCGTCCTCGGGGCGTTGGCGCACCACCGAGGTCGAATAGACCGTGCCGGCGCCCGAGGCGTCGATCCAGGCCCAATCCGGCGAGCCGCAATGAACGCAGAGCGGGCGCGGATAGAAGAAATTCTTGCCGCAGGCGTTGCAATGCTGGATGCGGAACTTGCCCTGTTTCAGATTCTCGTAATAGACCGCGTCCGGTCCCGGCCCTTCGAAGGTGGCCGCGCGTTGGCTCGCCATCGCTCTCCCCGATCTTGATTTTCGCGCGAACGATAAGGGCGCCGCCCGTCCCGCGCAACCCAGATTCGACTGAGCTATAGAATGTCAATGGGCGTCGAACCACGTTGGCATCGACGGCGAAAAAATGTGTTACTTTATCGGGCGAAATTCGGGACGGCCTCCGCCATGAAAAACTCGCTTGAGTTCACGATCGTTTTAGAACCCCAACCGGAGGGCGGCTTCACCGTGTCGGTCCCCGCACTTCCTGAGGTGGTCACGGAAGGCGACACCGAGGCCGAAGCGCTTGCCGCAGCGAAGGAAGCCATTGGCGCGATCCTGGAATACCGCAAGGACCACGGCATTCCCTTGCCAAAAGATGCCCAGCCAACAGTGCGCAAGATCACGGTCGATGCGTGAGTCCTCAACTTCCGGCGGCTAACGCGCGGAGAGTCATGGCGGCGCTTCGCCATGCAGGCTTTGTCGTCGATCGTGTCGCGGGAAGCCACTACATCCTGCGCCACCAAAATAATCCCCGACGCGCCGTCTCAGTTCCGTTTCATGGCGCCAGGGATTTGAAACCCGGCACTTTGCGCAACATCATCCGGCAGGCGGGTTTAACTGTCGAAGAATTCGTCGGGTTACTGTGAGTGGCGTGCGAATTTTACGGACACTCCGTTGCGATGAAGTCGAGGATGAGGTCGCCGAGTTGGTCGCCCGGCTCCAACCCCATATGCAGCATCGCCGAGATGTGATTATGCCCCCACAGCCGCTGGAACCAGGGGAAGCGCTTGTCGCGTTCGTACAATGTCGAAACCACCGTCATCGCCTGACGTTCGAACTCGGGCGGGTCGTTCTCGGCGAGCGTGACCAAAAGCGGTAGCTTGGCCGCGAACAGCCCCGGAAACGCCGACATGCCGGGCCACCGGCTGGTATCGTCGCCGTAATAGATCTTCATGTTCGGCTCGAACATGCCCGAGATCAGCAGCCCGGCGGCGAGACCGTGTCCGCCCGGCGGGTGGAATTCGGGATGGGCGATGTATTGGGCGACGTTGGTGCCGCCGGCCGATTGGCCCATCAGAAAGATACGTTTGGCATCGATGCCGTGCTCGGCGCCGTGGGCTAGAATCCAGCGGATGATGCTCGCCGTGTCCTCGATGCCCGATGGCCATTTGTTCTGCGGCGCCAAGCGATAGATCGCATTAATCCCTGCCATGCCGTGCCGCGCCGCGAACAGCATGACATTGTCGTAAAACGGCAGGTTCGGCATTTTCTTCTCGGCGCGGACGAAGCCACCGCCGGGAAGGAAGATCAGCACAGGCAAATTCGTGGCGCCCACCGCCGGCACGGTCAGATCGAACCGGTGGCGCTCGTCCGGCCCGTATTTGAGGTCGCGAGTCAGCTTGACGCCGGGATAAGGCTCGCTCGGATGGAAGGGAGCGTAAAGCTGCTGCGCCGCGCTATAATTTTCCCGCGACAGTTCGCGGCCGAGGGCGCGGATTCTCTTGCGCGTCGCGGCGACATCGAGCGTGGGCTTGCCGGAAGCGTCGGGCATTTCTGAACTCCCTGATAAAAATTTTCGAATGCTCGGGTCGCGCGCTAGACGCGGTCGAACTCGTCGCTGACGGTGGGGAAGACGCGCATATAGGCCTCGGCGTATTTGATGTGCGCCTTGCCGGAATTGCGCGAGGCCTGGATGCCGCGATTGAGCGCGACGCGAGTGTAATAGTCCCAGAGATATTCCTGCGCCGCCATCAACTCGAACGCCTTTTTCTTTTTCTCGAACACCGGGGTGATGTCGAGAAGAAGCTGCGGCTTCCAATTGCATTGCTCGGTCTGATGCGGCTCGAACAGGAACACCGGCGGCGCGCCCAGAACCTTGCCGGTGCCGGGCTTATGGCCCCAGGCCTGGGCGATGATGCGCGCTTCCTGGGCGACGTTGGCGGCGAGCGGATGGTCGTAATTGTAGGGGTCTTCCATCGAGTGGGTCAGGACGAATTCGGGCTGCAATTCGCGATAGATGTCGGCGAGCCGGAACAGTTCCGGTTCGCCGACGCGCATCGGATAGTCCTGGAGGCCGAAATCGACGATCTCGCCGCCCAGCAGTTCCGCCGCGGCCTGGCTTTCCGCGCGCCGGGCTTTTTGTACCTTTTCGAGCGTCATGCCGGGTTCGCGCCACATCTTCGCGGATTCGCCGCGCTCGCCGAAGGAGAGGCACACGATCACCATGCGATAGCCGCGCTCGGCATAGAGCGCAACCGCGCCGCCCGCGCGCCAGACGAAGTCCGCCGCATGGGCGCTGACCACCAACCCCGCCTTTTGCTTATCCGCCATCGATCCACTCCGAGTCGCGAAACCGTTGCGCGGACTTTAGGCCAAGGCCGCGGGCCAGGGCAAATGTCATGGCTGCGGCCCCGCCCCCGCATTTGCGCTAGGCGAATCCAAGCGCTACCTTAAGATCAACGCCCTACACGAGGACACCGATGGCAAAACCGATCCAACCCGAGAAACTCAAGAGCTATACAAGGCCGGAGGGCTTGCCCTTCCGCATCCAGAAAATCGGCCATGTGGTATTGAACGTCACCGACATGGACCGTTCGGTCAAATTCTATACCGAGGTGTTGGGCTTCAAGGTCTCCGATGTCTACAAGGAAGACATGATGCCGGGCGGCATGGTGTTCATGCGTTGCAATTCCGACCATCACGGCGTCGCGCTGGTGGGCGGCATGAAGGAAGAATCGAAGGCGATCGAGCTTAATCATTTCGCCTTCGAGGTCGGCACCCTCGACGAGGTGCTGCGCGCGGCCGAGCATTTGAAGAAGCACGACGTCCGCGTCGATTTTGAGGGCCGCCGCCGCGCCGGGGTGCAGATCGCGGTCGAGTTCCGCGATCCCGACGGCCACCGGCTCGAAATTTATTGGGGCCTCGACCAGGTCGGCAGCGACGGCAATGTCCGGCCGGGCGAAGAATGGAAATGGGCGCATAGCCTTTTCGACGCCGTGACCGATCCGGTGCGCGGCCAGGATACGACGCTGATCGACAAGGACCTGCTCAAGCATTTCAAGCCGGCCAAGGCGGCCGAATAGGGGCGGCGCCATGACGATGCAGACCCGCATTCCCTGCGTGATGATGCGCGGCGGCACCTCGAAGGGCGCGTATTTCCTGGCCGCCGATCTGCCGAGCGACGCCGCCGCGCGCGACCGCGTGTTGCTTGCCGCGATGGGCTCGCCCGATCCGCGCCAGATCGACGGCATGGGCGGGGCGCATCCGTTGACCAGCAAGATCGGCATTGTGTCACGCTCGACACGGACCGACGCGGACGTCGATTATCTCTTCGCGCAAGTGGTGGTGAATGAAGCGCGGGTCGATACCGCGCCGACCTGCGGCAATATCCTGGCGGGCGTTGGCCCCTTTGCGATCGAGCAGGGCCTCATACCGGCGAGCGACGGCGAGACCAAGGTCCGCATTTACATGGTCAATACCAAATCGCTGTGCACCGCGCGCATCAAGACGCCGGGCGGGGAAGTGACCTATGACGGCGACGCGCGGATCGCGGGCGTGCCGGGCACGGGAGCGCCGGTGCTCTTGGACTTCAACGACATCGCCGGATCGAGCTGCGGCAAGCTGCTTCCGACCGGCAATGTGCGTGACGTGGTCGATGGCGTCACGCTGACGGCGATCGATAACGGCATGCCGGTGGTGGTGATGGAGGCCGAGGCGCTCGGCATCACCGGCTATGAAAGCCCCGACCAGCTCAATGCCGACGCCGCGCTCAAGGCCAAGCTCGAATCGATCCGGCTCCAGATCGGGCCGAAGATGAATCTCGGCGATGTCACCAAAAAGGTGGTGCCGAAACTGACCATGATCGCGCCGGCGCGCGAGGGCGGCTCGATCACGACCCGCACCTTCATTCCCCATGTCTGCCACGAGGCCATCGGCGTGCTGGGCGCGGTGTCGGTCGCGACCGCTTGTGTCATTCCGGGTGCCGTCGGCAGCGACATGGCGGTGGTGCCACCGGGGGACACCAAGATTCTCCCGGTGGAGCATCCAACCGGCGAATTCACCGTGCAGCTTGAAATGAAAAACGGCGAGATCCTGCGCGCCTCGCTGTTACGCACGGCGCGGCGCTTGTTCGAGGGCAATATCTTGGTGCCGCGCGCGGCCTGGAGCGGCGCCGACATGAAATTGATGGCGGCGCAATGAGCCAAGCGCGGGCGTCGCTCAGCGCCACGCTGATCGGTTTCGGCGAGGCCGGCTCGATCCTGGCCGAGGGTCTCGTCAAGGCAGGCGCGCAAAGCGTCGCGGTCTATGACGTCAAATTCGACCGGCCGGAGTCGGGGCCGGCGATGATTCAGCGCGCCTATGCCGTGGGCGCGCATCCCGCGCGCTCGGCGCTCGATGCCGCCGCCGGCTCGGAGATCATCGTCGCCGCGGTGACGGCGAGTTCCTCGATCGCGGCCGCGCGCACCGCCGCGACCTATATCAAGCCCAACCAGTTTTACCTCGACATCAACTCGGTCTCGCCCAACGCCAAGCGCGCGGCGGGCGAGATCATCGACGCCGCGGGCGGGCGGTTCGTCGATGTCGCGGTGATGGCGCCGGTGCCGCCTTACGGCATCAAGGTGCCGATGGCGGTCGGCGGCAAATGGGGTCAGGCCGCCGCCGATCGGCTCACGCCATTCGGGTTCCAAATCGAGGTGTTCGCGCGCGAAATCGGCTACGTCTCGGCAATGAAAATGTGCCGCAGCGTGATGATCAAGGGCATCGAGGCGCTCGTGATCGAAGCCATGACGGCGGCCGTCGCCTATGACGTCGTTGACCAGGTGATCCCCTCGCTCGACGAATATTTCAAGGGCAAGGATTGGCGCTGGCAGGCGGAATATATGTTCGGCCGCGTCATCGAGCATGGCGAACGCCGCGCCGCCGAAATGCGCGAGGCGGCGAAGACGGTGGCCGAGATCGGCCTCGAGCCGCTAATGACCGCGGCGACCGCCGAGCGCAAGCAATGGGTCGCCGACCGCGTCCCGCGCGACAAATTCAAGGGCGAGAAACCGAAACTCGAGGACTACGCAAACGCGATCCGGGCGGTGTTGAAAAAAAATTGAACCGCCAAGGCGCCGCGACGCCAAGATACCGCTTCCAACGTAATCCGATCAGGTTGAAACTCTACTCCGTTGTCCCTGCGAAAGCAGGGACCCAGGACTAGCGGAATTCAGTTGCTCCTGGATTCCCGCTTACGCGGGAATGACGGCGAGTGATGATTGTATGATGTTCAGCAGAGCCTCTTGGGAATATTGCCTTTGACAAACCCAACGCTATGGGCAGCCGGTATCACTAAACAGGCCATCCACGCTGGTTAACTTGCCGGTCGCGTCGGTCGCCCAAATTACCCTCCATATGAGGCCACAAGGAAAGCCCCACCGCACGAAATCCGCCATGTGCTTTCCGTCAAAATCCGGCATTCGCTTGAAGCCTTCCCGTTGTAACTCGCGGGTCAAATCCTCTCCGAGTGAGCCAAGGGGAAATTTCTCATGCAAGCGTAGCTTGAACGCCGCATCGGCGTTCGAGTTAGACGGCAAGTCCGAGCCAATGGGGGGCGCCGAGCACGCGTAGAAGAAGGCCATTGTTGCTATGGCCGCTCCAGCTAACGTGGCACCTAGTGGTGAAAATCTGACATTTGAATCCGGGAAGGGATTCCCGAATGGGTTGGCGC
>JAATGI010000408.1 GCA_015654725.1 Rhodospirillales bacterium | reverse complement strand
TTCGCCGCCTTGGCCCGTTCGAGACCGGCGGTAACGAGGGAGCGGCCTTCGGCGGCATCGCCCCAGCGCAGGATCTTGACCCATTTGCCGGGTTCAAGGTCCTTGTAGTGGCGGAAGAAATGCTCGACCTGCTCCAGCGTGATCTGCGGCAGATCGGTGTAATTGTGGATCTTCTCGTAGCGGGCGGTGAGCTTTTCCGATGGCACGGCGAGGATCTTCTCGTCACCGCCCTGTTCGTCCTGCATCAAAAGCACGCCGACGACGCGGCAGTTCATCACCGCGCCGGGGACGATCGCGCGGGTGTTGACGACCACCACGTCGCACGGGTCGCCGTCGTCCGACAATGTGTGCGGAATGAAGCCGTAATTGCCGGGATAGCGCATCGCCGTATAGAGGAAGCGGTCGACGAAGAGGGCGCCGGACGCCTTGTCCATTTCATATTTGATCGGTTCGCCGCCGATCGGCACTTCGATGACGACATTGACATCATCGGGCGGATTCTTGCCGGCGGGTCCGGCATCGAGATTCATTCGTTTGACCCTATAAACCTGGAAAATCGCGGCGTTTCGGCAAACGCGCCGCTCAATAGCCGATCGCGCCGCTATTGGAAAGCGAAGGCGACACGCTCGCGTTGCTCGCTGCCGAAACGCTCGTAGGCGCGGCGCACGACCTTGCCGCCGAGGCGGCCGTAGAAATTGAGCGCCGGCTCATTGTCGGCGAGCGCCCACACGAGAAACGACAGATAGCCGTGTTCGGCAAGATCTTTTCGCGCCGCGCTGAAGAGCCGCTTGCCGAAGCCGAGACCCTGGAACTCGGGCGCGATGTAAAGCTCGAAAATCTCGCCGCCGAAATTCATCGCCGGCACGCGGTTGCGGCCATAGCTCGCATAGCCGCCGATGGCGTCGTCGAAGTCGAGAACCACAAGGCGCGAGCGCCGCTGGATGGCGGAACGCCACCAGTTCGGGCCCCGCCGCGCGATCATGCGTTCAAGTTCGCGGCCCGGGATGATGCCACGATAGGCGTGCCGCCACGCCGCATCATGCACCTCGGCAATCGCCTCGGCATCAGCTTCCCGCGCGTCGCGGATGGTGATGAGCGTCTCGACCATGAGCGTAATGTTAGGCCCGCTTCGGGTCCGCCTGCAAGAACTTCTTCTTGGCGCTGGCGGTCGCGGACGCCCCGCTGTGGACGACAAAACTCAGGCTGAATTTGTTGGGCTTTGCAGTCCGAGGCCGGCGCTTCTCGCGGCTTGAGCCGGCGTGCCTTGGCGCATGGTGCGCAACGATTTTTTGCTTGCGTGTCGCGCCGATGACAGTGCGGCCGGGGCGTTTGAAGATTCGCCTCCGGCCGCGATTTGCTGCGCTATTTTGGCGCGGGCTTTACAGCAAGCCCAGGAGGTTAATGACGATCAGAATCGCCAATAGCACGACGCCGATTCCGAGACTGATGCCGATCAGCTTCTTTTCGATCGGCAGCAGCGGCTCGGGGGCGCCGCCCTGGACTTCGGTCTTCAAATCGATCTGTGACATTCTTCTCTCCTAAATGACGGGGCCAAAATCAGCCGGCGAGCGGTGGCTTCACACCGTGGAAGAACAACCACGAGATGAGCAGGCCGACCCAGATGACGAAGCCGAACAGGCTGACGAAATAGACGGCGGCGAGCTTGCCGAGCCCGTCCGCCCAGAGGCGGCGGAAATTGGACAGGACGCCGATCGAGAAGAACGTCAGGACGAAGAAGAGGACGCGGAACACACTCGCTTCGTCGGTTACGGCTTTCAGCGCCGCCGTCTGTCCCTTGCCGAGAGTGAGCGCCACAATGAGCCCGATGACGAAGGTGAGCACGAACCCGAGGATGAACTTGGGGAAGCGCTCCCAGATCTCGCTGAACTTGGCCTTGCCGCCGGGAGTGGTGGGGTTGATATAGGTCGTCCAGATATTGGCCAGGATGAAGGCCCAGACGCCGATGAAAACGTCGATGAAGACCTTGATCGTCGTCGTCGTGCCGAGGATCCAGCCCGGCGCGTAATGGATTCCGGCGGCGGCGTTTTTCGCGTTGATCAGCGATTCGGCGATGCCGCCGGCGGCGACCGCGGCGCCATCGGTCTTGACCGCGAGGCCAAGCCAGCTCGCCGCGACCAGCGGCTCATGTGACAAGAACGTGTTGGCGAGGAACGGCAGCAACAGAAGCCCGACCACCGCGAAGATGACGACGAGCGACGAGACCAGCACGGCGACTTGCGGCCGGGCGCGGATGGCGCTGCCGGTGGCGATCGCCGCGGCGACGCCGCAGATCGAAATGC
>JAATGI010000245.1 GCA_015654725.1 Rhodospirillales bacterium | reverse complement strand
TCGCCAACCCGTTCAGCGACGGCGGCTAGTTCGGCATTTATGCCGGCACCGGCGCCGCCGAATTGGCCGAGTTGATGCCGGTGCTGGCGGCCACAATCCGCCGCCTCGGCGACGGCTTCTCGCATGAAGAGCTGGAGCGCGCGCGGGCCCAGCTAAAGGCGGGCTTGCTCATGTCGCTCGAAAGCACCATGACGCGGGTCGAGCAACATGCCGGCGCGATGATGGTGTTCGGCCGTCCGTTCGATCTCGACGACATGGTGCGGCGCATCGATGCCGTCGATCACGACGGGGTCAAGCGCGTGGCGCACCGTCTCAAGAGCGCGCCGCCGACCGTGACCGCGCTGGGGCCGATCGGCGCGCTCGAATCCTACGACCGCATCGCGCGCCGTCTCGATGCGTGAGCGGGCAGGGGACGTGAGTTCGAATCTCCTGCGTCTGCCGCGGCTCTTCGCCGGCGCGGAACCGCCGCAGACGCGGCTCGTCGGCCGGCGCGTCTCGCTGCGCCCGCCGCTGCGCGAGGATTACGATGCCTGGGCCCGCTTGCGCGAGGTCTCGCGCAAATTCCTCAAGCCGTGGGAGCCGACCTGGTCGCCGGACGCCTTGAGCCGGGCCGCTTATCGCCAGCGCCTGTTTCACTACGCCGCCGAATGGCGCACCGGCCAGGGCTATAATTTTCTGTTGTTCGGCAATCACGACAACGCGCTCATCGGCGGCATCGGCCTCAGCCAGGTGCGCCACGGCGTCGCCGAATGCGGCAGCCTCGGCTATTGGATGGGCGAGCATTACGCCGGTCAGGGCTATATGACCGAGGGGTTGGCGCTGATGCTCGGCTTCGCCTTCGGGCGCCTCAAGCTGCATCGCGCCGAGGCGGCATGCCTGCCGCACAACGCCGCGAGCCGCGCCGTCCTGATGAAGAACGGCTTTCGCGAGGAAGGCTACGCCAAGGAATATCTCTGCATCGACGGCCTCTGGCAGGACCATGTCCTGTTCGCGATCCTGCGCGACGAATGGGCGGCGCGGATTTCAGAGGATAGATGACAGGTATCGGATGTCAGAATTCTGATCCCTGGCATCTGACATCCGACCTAGGCGTGCCCCGCGTCGCTCGATAGCGCGGCCGGCGAAATGCCGAGCTTTTTCAGCGCGCGGTGCCAGGTGCCGGAAAGATCGCCGTCGAACACGATGGCTTCGTCGGCGGCGACGTGAAGCCAGCCATTCGCTTGCAGCTCGGTGTCGAGCTGGCCCGGCCCCCAGCCGGCATAGCCCAGCGCCAGCATGCTGCGGCGCGGACCCTTGCCGGCGCCGATCGCGCGCAGAATATCCATCGACGCGGTCAAGGCCATGCCGCCTTCCACCACCAGCGTGCAGTCCTCGACATAATCGGCCGAATGCAGCACGAAGCCGTGATGCGCCTCGACCGGGCCGCCGAAATGCACCGGCATCTTGTCGCGCAGGCCGCCGGCCTCGATGCCGAGCTGGTCGAGCAATTCCGACAGCGTCAGCGAATCGATCAGCCGATTGACCACGAGCCCCATCGCGCCGCCCTCGTTATGCATGCACATATAGATGACGGCGCGGGCGAACCGCTCGTCCTGCATTTGCGGCATGGCGACCAATAATTGGCCGGCGAGGCTGGTCACGTCATGATCCTTTCGCCCGCTTGAGATAGACGGGCGAACCGCGCCTTGCAAGCGTCTCGCCCGCGTTATTCGGCCGGCGCCTTTTCATGTTCGGCATAGATGAAGCCGAGATCCATGGTGAGATTCGTCGCCGCCGCGAGCGCCACCACCGGCAGCCGCTCCAAGGGCGGCCGCCGCGGCGCCAGCGCCTGGGCATCGCCGAGCCGCGCCCGCGCGCGCTTCAGCCAAAACGACAGCGGCCGGCGTTCCGGCGGCCAATAGGTGCGGTCGAGCGGCGTCGCCTCCAGCGCGATCGCCTTCTTGACGCCGCGCCCGTAATTGAAATAGCGGCGGAAATGCTGCCGCGGCGTGCTGCTCATATCGTGGTAGACGAACCAACTCGGCTCGACGACGCAATTGGCGCCGGCAAGACGCAGCCGCGTGGTCAGGTTGCGGTCCTCGGCCAGGGGCGTGATCTGATCGACGAACCCGCCGAGCCGGTCGAACAGCGTGCGCCGCACCGCGAGACAGGCGCTGACCATGACGATGAGCTGGCCGCCGTAATAGACCGGGTTGGGATGGCAGCCGCCATCGATCAAGAGCCGCTCGAACAATTTCGGGCGCGCGGAAGCGAGCGGGCGCGTCATGCCGCCGATGGCGTCGCGGCTGGAATCGGCCGCGACCAGGCGCGTCAACTGGTCGAGCCAGTCGAGCGGCGCCGCGCAATCGTCATCGATGAAGACGAGATAATCGCCGATCGCTTCCCTGGCGCCGCGATTGCGCGCGGCGCTGGGGCCGCGATTGCGCTCGGCGATCATGTAATTGACCCAGCCGCGCTGGCGGTGGACCACCGCCTCGTAGCCGGAATCGTCGCTGCCGTCATTGACGACGATGACTTCGCGCCCAAGCCGGCCCGCGATCTGGGGCGCCAGGCTGTTCAAGAGACGCGCGAGACCGCGCGGCCGGCGATAGGTCGGGATGACGATGCTGAAGCTCGGCTCGGGCTTGGCCATGAACATGGGCCGATTATAGATCGCGAAAATGGCCGAACGCGACAAATTCGCCCGTTCTTAACGCATCATGCTTTTGTGAGCACGGGGGTGGGCGGGGAGGCTTATATAGGGCGCAACGGCCAATCGGCGGGAGTGCTCGAATATCGTGAACCATTCCTCATCGTCGTTCCCGCGAAAGCGGGAATCCAGGGCGAGCGGCACGCTGCTAGCCCTGGGCCCCTGCTTCCGCAGGGATGACGAAGAGTTGTGACATGACCGGGCACGGCGCTAGGTGCTTCGGCGCGGTCGCTCTATTCCTGCTGGTGGTTGGCGCGGCCGGCGCCGCGCGGGCCGAAGACGCCGCGTCCGATTGGTTCGTGACCGATCAGGGCCGGGTCCGTCTGGTCGCGGGCGGCGAGGGCGTCGGCACGGCCGACCAGGTGCCGCTCGGTCTCGAATTCGATTTGAAGCCGCATTGGAAAATCTATTGGCGTTCGCCCGGCGATGCCGGCTATCCGCCGCAGCTCGATTGGACCGGCTCGGATAATCTCGCGGCGGCGAAAATATCGTGGCCGGCGCCGACGCGGTTTTCGGTGCTGGGTCTCGAGACCGTCGGCTATGAAGGCCATGTCGTGCTGCCGATCGCGGCGACGCTCATCCATGCCGGCGCCGCGCTCCGACTCAAGGCGGCGCTGCGCTATCTCACTTGCAGCAACATTTGCGTGCCTTATGAAACCAGCCTCGCGCTCGTCCTGCCGGCGGGTCCGGGCACGCCGTCCGCCTTCGCGGCGCCGATCGCGCGATACGCCGCGCTGGAGCCGCGACGCCAACAGACGCCGGCGTTATCGATCCGCTCGGCGCGCGCGATCCCGGGGAAGCCCGAGATACTGGAATTGCGCGTGGTGGCCGACCCGCCGCTGGCAATGCCCGACGTCTTCGTCGAAGGGCCCGACGGCATCGCCTTCGGCGCGCCGCGCGTCG
>JAATGI010000066.1 GCA_015654725.1 Rhodospirillales bacterium | reverse complement strand
TGCGATGTCGACATAGATATTGCTGATGACAGCGCCTATCGTTTCCAGATCGATGCGTTCGAGATCGATTGCTGCTGCGTCACGAGGCGGGGCGCGGCGGGGCGCGGGGGCGCGACGACGAAAATATGCGAACAGGTCTGGCACGCCGGGGATCCCGCCTGAATAAGCTGAATTCTGTCTGGTTTACCGAGTGTAGCCGATTTTTTTCACGAAAGGTGGGGCCGCTGCCGCAATTTGCCGGCTAATTGGTCCGGCCCGGACCAATGGTCATGAAATTCGTGGAACCGCCGTTCTGGCCCTTGCCCGGCTGGATCAGCGCGCGGACACGGCCCGGCCCGGGCGCGCCGGCGCCGGCACCGCCATTGCTGCTGCCCGATTCGACTCGGGCATTTCCCGTAACCATGTCGACGACGACCTTCTCGCCGTGGATGACGTTTTGGCCCTGGCTGACCACCACATTACCGCTCAAGGTGATGGTCTTGGATTTCAGGTCATAGACGCCGAGATCGCCGCTCGCGTTCTGATCCTTGGTGATCACGGTGACGCCGCCGCGCGCCTCGATACGGCGGATATTCTGTGCGCCCTGGGGCATGCCGGGTGTCGATTTGGTGGTGGTCACCGGCGTGCCGTTGTTGCCGATGCCGATTTCCTGACCGTAGAAGACAACGAGGTTCTGGCATTTCATCGTGGTGTCGCCTTGCACCACCTGGACGTTGCCGGAAAAGGTCGCGGTCTTTGCCTTGTCGCGGACTTCAAGCGTGGCGGCCTCGATCTGGACCGGCTGGTCCTTGTTGTGATCTTGCGCCAGCCCGGGGAACCCACCTGGCGCGGCGGATGGCCCTTGCGCTTGTGCCGCAGCCGATGTTGCGATGGCCAGTGCCGCCAGCGCGATGCAAGGTCGAAGGCAGCGCATCATTGATTGCTCGGGGCTGGGTTGGCGGTGCCGGCGGCGGGGCCGCCGGCTTCCTTGCCGGGCTGCAGCGTCATCGCCACGCCATCGAAGCGGACCACGCTGCCGTTGTCGCCGATATCGAGCCGCTGGGCATTGAGAAAACCGTTGAGCATTTTCACCGAGACCGGCTTGTCGGAGATCACGTTGCCTTTGCGCACGTCGATGACCGCCTCGCTGAGCCGGCCCTCGTAGCCGGTCGACGACACCAAGTGAATGTCGTCCTTGAGCGTCAATATTTCCGTCTTCACGTCATAGACGCCGGAAGCCGCCGTCATCTCTACGCTGCTCTTGTCCTGCATTTCCATCTTGGCGTGGAGCTTTTCGAGTTCGACGAGATTGGGCTTGGTAATGTCCTGCGCCGCGGCTTCCGCGGAGAATTCATAGGCACGGGAATCCAGGGTGAAGCCGGTAAGCCGCGGCTGTTCCATGGTGATCCTGGTGCCATGAATGACGAGCTTGCCGAGATCGCCCGGCAGGCGAAACCCGCCGATCGGCGGCATGTAGTCGATCACGCCGACAGTCAGTAGAAGCGCCGCGATGCCGACCGGTACGCCGATGCGCAGCAGCCGCACTCTGCGGCTGTGCCGCAGTGCCGCCCGGTAATTCCGTTCGAAATCGCCGCGGGAACCGGCCGCAAGTCCGTTCGCCGCGTTGTCGGGATAGACAATGGTCAAACAGTATCCCTTTGCGCGTCGCCTTGAATCCGACCTTAAACCATGGTTTGTGCGGCTTTGTCTCGCGAAAATCACCGGCAAAATTGCCGCGAATGTGGCCCGAACGGGCTGAGCCGCGGGACCGGGCCACGGGACCGGGCCACGGGACTGAGCCACTTTGCCGCGCGCAAAACGGCCGCTCGGTTTATGAATGCGCGAAAATATCGTCGGCGGCAAAGCCGGCCAGATCGAGCCGCACCCGATTCGGCAGAAAACGGAAACAGGCCGCGGCCAGTTCTTCGCGGCCCTCGCGCGCCAGCATGGCATCGAGCCTGTCTTTGAGCGCATGCAGGTGGGTGACGTCGGCGGCGGCATAAGCCACCTGGGCTTCGGCGAGATCGGGGGCGCCCCAGTCGGAGGATTGCTGCTGCTTGGAAAGATCCTGCCCCAGCAATTCGCGCACCAAATCCTTTAGGCCGTGCTTGTCGGTGTAGGTGCGCACCAGCCGCGACGCGATCTTGGTGCAATAGACCGGCTCCGGCATCACGCCGAAAGCCTTGCACAGCATGCCGAGATCGAACCGCGCGAAATGAAAAATCTTCAGCAGATTCTTGTCGGCGAGAAGCCGTATCAGATTGGGCGCCGCATTTGGGGCGTCCTTGGCGTGGGGGGGAATCTGCACCACGTCGGCCGAGCCGTCCCCCGGCGAGAGCTGCACCACGCACAACCGGTCGCGGTCGAGATCGAGACCCATGGTTTCGGTATCGATCGCGACCGCGCGCGAGCTGGCAGTCAGGTAGCGCGAGATATCCGGCAGATCGCCGCGGTGAAGACGGATGGTCGCCATGCGTGGCTGTTATCGCCCGCGTTGCCGGCAATTCCAAGGGCTTGGAACCTCCGAGCCGGAAAGTCCTGCAAATAGGAAAACGCCGTCCTCTCAAAAACAGCGAAAAGGAGAAACTGTTGCGTCGTCTTTCGCCTCAAGGATGAAAATTCCTTCTTATTTTCCGCCTGTTATTGCGCTTCCATAGAATATACTTCTATCTACTGGGCTCGTCAGACGTTCTGGAGCCTCCATGTCGCGTGCGGTCGCCACCATCCCCAATACCGCGCCGTTCTCGGAAGAGGACGTCGAGCTGCTCAACCGC
>JAATGI010000209.1 GCA_015654725.1 Rhodospirillales bacterium | reverse complement strand
GGCGAGCGCAGGAAGCCGAATCCGTCTTGCAACACTTCCAAGACACCGTCGCCGGTGATGGTCGAATCGCTGTCGGCGAGCGACTTCAGGATCGCGAACATCATGTCCTGGCGACGCAGCGAGGACGCGTTCTCGACATGCAATTCCTCGGCGAAATGCAGCAATTCGCCGGGGGATTTGCGCTTTAATTCTTGCAGGTTCATGGGTGTATTCCGGAGAGGGGGGCCGGATGGCGGAAAGGCGCGGCGATGCGCGCGGCATCCGGAGGGTGGAAGGTCTTCGACTGAGTTGGCGCGGGCGGGCGCCGTCATCAGTCCTATCGAAAACAACGCGCCAAGTCAAACATCGTTCGCGCGGCGATCGCCGACGCGACGCCGTCGGCCAAGCGGCTTGGCCGCTCTCGCCAAACTGGTTAGGTTTAGCACGACAGGACAATCGTGACCCAACCCGCCGCCGCCGCCGACATTCGGCACGACTGGACCGCGAGCGAAATCGAGGCGTTGCTCGAAGCGCCGCTGCTCGATCTGATCTGGCGCGCGCAACAGCTCCATCGGCGTTACCAGGACGACACCGTGCAGCTCGCAAGTCTTCTGTCGATCAAGACCGGCGGCTGCCCGGAGGATTGCGCCTATTGTCCCCAAAGCGCGCATTACGCCAAGGGAACCGGGGTCGCGAAGGAACCGCTGATGGCGGCCGCCGATGTCGTGGCGAAGGCGCGCCTCGCCAAGGCGCATGGCGCCTCGCGTTTTTGCATGGGCGCCGCATGGCGCGAAGTGCGCGACGGCGCGGAGTTCGATGCCGTGCTGGAAATGGTCGCGGGCGTGCGCGGGCTGGGCCTGGAGGCATGCGCGACCCTTGGCATGTTGACCGAGCGACAGGCGCAACGCCTCGCCGAAGCCGGCCTCACCGCCTATAACCACAATCTCGATACCAGCCCCGATTATTACGCCACGATCATCTCGACCCGCGACTACCAGGATCGCCTCGACACGCTCGCCCATGTCAGGCAAGCCGGAATCACGGTGTGTTGCGGCGGCATCATCGGCATGGGCGAAAGCCGGCATGACCGCGCCGGGCTGTTGCGAGCGCTGGCGGCGCTCGATCCCCACCCCGAAAGCGTGCCGATCAACGCGCTGGTCGCGGTCGAGGGGACGCCGCTCGGCGAGCGTCGCCCCGTCGATCCGCTCGACCTGGCGCGGATGTGCGCGGCGGCGCGCATCGTCATGCCACGGGCGCGCGTCCGGCTCTCCGCGGGGCGTGCCGGCCTCTCCCGCGAGGCGCAGGCCCTATGCTTTCTCGCCGGCGCCAATTCGATCTTCTATGGCGAGAAACTGTTGACGACCGCCAACAACGACGCCGCTGCCGACCGGAAACTGCTCGCTGACCTGGGACTGACGATCGCGGGGCAAATCGTCAAAACGGTTTCGCCACCACCATCGCCACGATCAGAATCAAGACCAGGATCGGAATCTCGTTGACCAGGCGATAGAATCGCGCGGAACGGATGTTGCGATCGGCGGCGAAATCCTCGCTCCACAACGATTGAAAATGGTGCAACAGCAACAGCACCGCGACCCCCGCGAGCTTGACCCAAATCCAACCTCTGAGCCAATCGACGAGGCCTGGCGTCGCCGCCAGCGCCGCGCCAAAGGCAAGAGTGGCGATCATGGCGGGGTTCATAATGCCGTGCAGCAGGCGCCGCTCCATCAGCTTGAACGTCTCGGATTTGTCCGAGCCCGGCTCGGCGTCGGCGTGATAGACGAACAGCCGCGGCAGATAAAGCAGCCCCGCCATCCACGCCACCACGCTGACGATGTGCGCGGTCTTGATCCAGGGATACGCGGCGGAAAACCAGCTCATGCCGCGATCATATGGCAGCGACAAGCGGAAAAACCTCGAGGGCACTGACGGTATCCGACGGCGCTGGCGACGGTTTCCGCGGCTCCGAAGCCCGCCTCCACCAGCCGCGCCAACCCCGCGATAAAGTCCGGAGCCAGCGATACCGTGGGCGCGCGCAAATAGGTCGGCACGCCCACCTGTCCCGCCAAATGCCTGAATTCGCCGTCGAGCTCGATCAGCGTCTCGGAATGTTCCGAAACGAAGGCGACCGGCGCCACCAGCAGGCCAACGCCTTCCGTCCCGGCGCGGCGGATCTCGTCGTCGATCGACGGTCCGATCCATCTCAGCGGCCCGACCCGGCTCTGATAGCACAGCACCGAATCGAGACCGGGAAATTCGCCGGTCAGCGCGGCGCGAATCGCCTCGACCGTGCGCCCGACCTGCCACGGATAAGGATCGCCCTTGGCGACAATCCGTTCCGGCAATCCGTGGGCCGAGAACAGAATCCGCTTGCGCTCGGACGATCGCCATTGCCGCAATAGCGTCGCGATCTCTCCGGCCATCGCGGCGATAAAGCCCGGCTCTTCAGGATAGCAGCAGATCGCGCGAGTGGGGGCGTCGAGACCGGCACCTTTTGCCGCGCGATGCCAATCCGCGAGCGACGACGCCGTGGTCGTGGATGAAAACTGCGGATAGAGCGGCAGCAACAAGATTTTGTCGGGCCGCCAAGCCTTGACCGCGGCCGCGACCGTATCGGCCAATGGATGCCAATAACGCATGGCGATGAAAATGCGATGATCGTTGCCAAGCTTTGCTTCCAACGCTAGCGCCTGTGCCTCGGTATTGGCTAGAAGCGGCGAACCGCCGCCAAGACGCTGGTAAATTCCGCGCGCAACCTTGGCGCGGCTCTTCGCGGCGAGCTTCGCCACCGGCCAGCGTAACAACCGCGGCAAGGCGATGACGGCGGGATCGTTGAATAGATTGAACAAGAACGGTTCGATCGCTTCGATTCGATCGGGCGCGCCGAGATTAAACAACACCACCGCGCGTCTGGTCATGCCGATTCGGACGACCCAAAGCGATGAACCAGGTCGATAAGCTCGGCAACGTGATCGGGCGGGGTTTCCGGCACGATCCCGTGCCCGAGATTGAAGACGAACGGGCCGCCCGCGAGCTGGCCGAGGATCGCTATCGCCGCGTTGGTCATGGCTTTGCCGCCAGCCAACAGCAACAGCGGATCGAGGTTGCCTTGCACCGGCCCGATCGGTTGCAGATTCTTACGAGTGACCGAAAGGGGCACCATGGCGTCCATGCCAAGCGCGTCCACGCCGGTCTCGATGAAATAGGCGCGATACATCAGCCCTGCGCCACGCGGAAACCCGATCAGCGGCACGCCTGGATGAGCCTCGCGCAAGGCCTCGGCGATGCGTTTCGTCGGCGCGATAACCCAGCGGCGGAACTCCGCTTCCGGCAGCACCCCCGCCCAACTGTCGAACAATTGCACGACTTCGGCGCCAGCGCGAATCTGTCGGTCGAGGTAGGTTACGGTGGCTTCGACGAGGCGATCGATCAATAACGAGAAGCCGTCGGGATCGGAAAAGGCCCAGTGTTTGGCGGCGGCGAAATCGCGAGTCGCATGGCCTTCGACCATATAGCTCGCGACCGTCCACGGGCCCCCGGCAAAGCCGATCAGCGTTGTCTCGGGCCCTAATGCCGCTCTCACCAACTCGATGGTGTGGCCGACCGGTGCGATTTTATCGTCAAACCTAGAGGGATCGAGTTGAGTGAGGCTTTCGATTGAACGCACGGCTTCGAGCACCGGCCCCTCGCCGTCCCGGTATTCGAGCCTTTGCCCCAAAGCGTGCAGCACGATTAAAATATCGGAAAACACGATCGCCGCATCGAGCGGAAAGCGCTTTATCGGCTGCAGTGTCGCCTCGGCCGCGAGTTCCGGCGTTAAGCAAAGCTTGAGAAAATCGCCGGCGCGCTCACGCAAGGCCCGGTATTCCGGGAGATAACGTCCCGCTTGCCGCATGAGCCATATCGGCGGCGGTATGGTTGCCTCCCCACGCAACGCCCGCAGCAATGGTTTGATCGTGCCGGATACCGAAGGCAACCGCGACACGCCGGAACGTAGAACCATGCTCTGTCGTGCTCTTATTACCTATTTAGAATCAATAGGTGATAGTAGCAGTAGAAGCGTGAATCAGGAGGATTATTAACGTCTCACCGCATATCCAGAAAACCGGAAACCAGACCGATTTTGTTGGTAGTTTCGTGGATAAAAGCGGGAGAAAGTCGGTTTTTCAGCGTGAAGCGGGCGGAACCGGTGGATAAATGGTAGTGTGAACCAGGAGGATAAGTGAGCCGTCAGGTGCCCTTACCCCCGCTCTTGGCTCGGCCTCGATCGATTGATCCACCGCCGATGAGACGGTATCGCCGCTGTGGGTGAATTGAGACCGGATTTTCGGGCGAGGCGCGGTCCTGTTTTCGGTCGGTTATTCCCGGTTTCTCCACAACCCATGTGAGTAGACTCGGTGGCGCGGTTTCATCTTCATCTGGTTTCGGATTCGACTGGCGACACGGTCCATGCCGTGGCCAAGGCGTGCTTGGCGCAGTTCGATGCACCCGAGCCGATCCAACATAGCTGGGCACTGTTGCGCACCCCGTCCCATCTCGAACGCGTCCTGGCCGGTATCGAGGCTCATCCCGGCCTGGTGCTCTATACCTTGGTCGATAACGAGTTACGCCAGGGCCTGATCGAGGGCTGCCGCAAGTTGCAAATCGTGGCGATCTCGATCCTCGATCCGGTTATTGCCGCGATCGGCGCGTATTTGGGTTTGACGGCGCGCGGCCTGCCGGGCCAGCAGCATTTGCTCGATGCCGAATATTTTCAGCGCATCGACGCGATGACCTATGCCTTGGCCCATGATGACGGTCAGTCCGCCTGGGGCCTTGACGACGCGGATGTCGTTCTGGTCGGGGTGTCGCGGACCTCGAAGACGCCGACCTGTCTTTATCTCGCCAATCGTGGCGTCAAGGCGGCGAACGTGCCGTTCGTGCCCGGCGTGGCGTTGCCGGATGAGCTGTCCAAGGTGACGCGTCCGCTGGTCGTCGGCCTGACCAACGATCCGGAGCGTCTGGGCGCGCTGCGTCGCAACCGACTGTCG
>JAATGI010000226.1 GCA_015654725.1 Rhodospirillales bacterium | reverse complement strand
GGCGCGCCGGTCGAAGCGGTCGGCCGCGAGCCCCGCGATCAGCGCCCGGCCGATATTCGGGACGAACTGAGCCAGCCCGACATAGGCGAGGCTCATGGGATCGCGCGTCGCCGCGTAGACATACCAGCCGATGGCGACGTTCAGCATTTGCGCCGCCAGCTCGTCGGCCCCGCGCATGACGATGAAGCCGCGCAGCGCCGGCCGCTCGCGTAGCAGGCGAGGCAATGTTCGCGTCGAGGTTTCGCCGGTCATTCACGGCGAGGTTAGTCCACTGACTGGTGGTCAGTCAACACGCGATGACGGCACTCTTGAAGGGGTTCTTCTTGAGGTGCCATCGGCAAAATTTTTGATCGCCTCGGCCGGGCTCGGCCGGGCCGCCCACGCTAACTCGTCGTCCCTGCGAAAGCAGGGACCCAGGATGACCACACGTCGCTGGCCCTCGATTCCCGCTTTCGCGGGAATGACGAATGAAGCTGATTCAATCTGGCCGGATCGAACTCTAAAACGAGTCTTGGAGACTCATTTGTTTGCCCGATCCGTTTCGGCGGCGCGCCGACTTGCGCGCCTGACTTCCGGGACGCAACCAGCAAGAAACTCACTTCTGCAGATAGGGTAGGAGGTCGGTGTGGTGCCCGATCATTTTCCATTGGCCGCCTTCCTTGCGGAACAGGTTGGTGGCCCGGAGCGTGAGGTCTTGCCGCTTGCCGTCGACGACGTTGTGGCCGACCTCCAGATCGCTGACGATGGCGAGATCGCGGCCGACCGTGATTGAAATATCCTTGGGCTCGACCGCGCCGCCGAGCTTCATCGCGGCTTGGGCTTGCCAGTCGGCCAAGACCTCGATCCAGCCGTGACGGAAACCGCCGCCGGGTCCCATATAGGTCACATCGGGGCTGCGCGACCACAACTTGACCATCGGCGCCAAATCGCCGGTGAACATCGCGTTGAGCGCGGCATAGAATTGCGCGACCGCGGCGCGCACGGCCGGCGTGCCCGGCAGGGCGACGGGTTCGGCGGCGCGGGCCGCGGCGCCGGACAGCGAAATCGCGGCGCAGAATATCAGCACCGCCGCATAGCGAAGTGGCTTGGTCATCGCGCGTTCTCCCAACGGCTCGGTGTTTTCAGTTCAGGACCGGCGCGACAACAGCGCCGGGTCGAGCACGGTTCTCGCGCTGTCGCCGTTCACCGGCAGTCCGGCGGGATCGAGCAACCCGATCTGCGCCAGCACGCCCGCCTGGTCCCAATAGATATGTTCATGCGCGATCTTGCCGTCCTCGACCTTGACGATGGCGATAACGCAGGCCTCGACCCGCTTGCCGGTGGGCTTCACCCCCGGCAGCATCCAATCGACGGCCACGGTGTGGGTGAAACGGATCACCATCTCATCGACCAGTTGGTCCGATCCGACGGTGCGCGAGACGACGATGATTTCGACGTCCGGCGGGAAGAATTTTCCGACCAGATGGTTGGCATAGAAGTCGCGCACGCCGCGCCGGCCGGTCCCGCCCGCGATCGCCGGCACATGATTGAGATGAGGGCGATCCGTCATGGTCGCCATCGTGGTCTCAAGGTCGCCATCGAGCTCCGCCTGCATGTGCGTCTGAAACAGATCGACCAGCGATTGTTGTTGGGCGCTCAGGGCGGCCATGGGTCTCTTCCTTAAATCCGGGCGATTTTAACCAGCGTAGTTCAACCGGCATGGCCTGAGAAGCCGCGGAACACGGTGGCATCGACACGAGGGGCCTTGACGAAGTTCCCTCTTCGTTCCATATTACGTTTCTAGCGTAGATTAACGGAAGGTCGATATGGGCGAAACGGCGGGTGAAATGGCGGGAAATCTTAACGAATTGGCTTATGGCTGACCGGCGGCGGCGCCTCGGGCGGCTGGCGTCCGGCGAACGGGGATTCCCTGTCGAAACCCCGTCGCAAAAACGCGTGCTTTTGTTGAAGGAGTTGATGCTGTGCTACCTGATACGGGGCGGCCTGCGTTGTCTCGGCCTCGATCCGGCGACGGCGAAGATGGTCGTCGATAACGAGGAACGGGTGCGGCAAACCCTGGCGGCGCTGCCGCCGCCGGACGCCGATGCCGATTTGCCCGAGCCCGAGCCGCTTCCGCCGGCGCCCGAGGACGAGCGGCGGCGGCGGAAGGTCAAAGCGCAATTCGACCGGATGGTCGAACGCTATCGCGATCCGGCCGAGCCGCCACCGGACATCGCGAGGGAATCCTTCACGGTGATCTGGGCCTACGTTCTCGCGCGCGATCCGAGTTGGTCGGCGCGACGGGAGGCGCTACGCGACGCGATGCGGAAAGTGACGGCGAATTCCGCCCGGATTGCGACGACGCCGGCCGATGAAAAGAGCGCGGCCTTGTAAAAATCGAGCGACAAGTGTATATGCACTCAAATGACGGACGAAAACGAATTTCGCGATTGCGCCGGTTGCGTCTGTTCCGGCATTCGCCGCGCCGCGCGCGCGGTGACGCGGCATTATCAGCGGCACATGCGCGGCACCGGCTTGCGCGGCACGCAATTCTCGATCTTGGTCGCGTTGATCAATGCCGGTCCGTCGTCGATCGGCCGCCTGGCGAACCGGCTCGGCGTCGAACGCACGACGCTGACGCGGAATTTGGCGCCCCTGGAAAAGAAACATTGGGTCACGATCGCGGGCGAGCCCGATGGCCGGGTCCGGCTCGTGGCGATCACGGCGAAGGGCAGGAGCGTCGCGCGGGCGGCGCTGCCGGGCTGGCGCGCGGCGCAGGCGAGCGTCGGGCCGAAGCTCAAGGAGTTGCGCCTCGCCCAATTGCTCCAGGCGGCGTGATTTTTTTGCGCAAGAACGTGTAGATACACTGAAATGGAGAACGCAATGGCCAATCTCGATATGATCGGCGCAATCGCGCTCACCGCAAGCGCCGGAGCGATCATCGGCACGCTGGTGCCGAACGGCTTTACCGCCGCCGGGTCTCGCGTCGGCGCCGCCGGCGTCTTCACCTTGTGGTTTGCAGCCGTGGCCGCGGCCGCGTCGTTCCTGCTGTTCGATCCGCGGGTCGGATTCGGCACGCCGGCGATGGGCGTCGCGGTCGTTATCCCGGTCGCGGCGGCGCTGCTTCTCGGCGCCTACGCGCCCCGGCTCAAGGCCGCGATCCGCTCGGTGCCGATGACAGCGCTGATTTCGGTCCATACGGTGCGGGTCCTTGGGCTGTTCTTTGTGCTGCTTTATTTGGGCGGTCGCTTGCCCGCGCCATTCGCGCCTACAGCCGGCTGGGGCGATATCTTCATCGGCGCGACCGCCCCCGCCGTGGCGTGGCTTGTCGCCCGGCGCGAGCCGGGTTGGCGCGGCGCCGCCTGGCTGTGGAATTCGTTCGGGCTGCTCGATCTCCTGGTCGCCGTCGGTCTCGGCCTCACCTCGGCCGAAGGCTCGCCGTTGCGGCTGATCTTTGCCGAGCCGAGCATGGCCGCGATTTCGAACCTACCCTGGATTCTGATTCCCGGATTTTTGGTGCCGCTGCTGGCGCTGATTCACCTGGCGCTATTCGACCGGTTATTGATTGAGGGCCAAGCGGCCGAACCCGGCGACAAGTCCATGCTCGGCGCGGTGGCGCGCAGCATCGCCGACGGCATGTCCCGGCTCGCCGATTGATCGATCGCGCAGCGAGGTCCGTGCCATGACCGAACGACAACAGCGCATCCTCGGCGGCCCGATCCTGCCGACGTTGCTGGGCCTCGCCGGTCCGACCGTGATCGTGTTGCTGGTGCAGACGGCGGTCGGCGTCGCCGAGACCTATTTCGTCAGCAATCTCGGCACCGACGCGCTCGCCGGCGTGACGTTGGTGTTCCCCGCGCTGATGCTGATGCAGATGATGTCGAACGGCGGCATCGGCGGCGGCGTGTCGTCGGCGATCGCGCGCGCCCTCGGCGCCGGCCGGCAGCGCGACGCCG
>JAATGI010000320.1 GCA_015654725.1 Rhodospirillales bacterium | reverse complement strand
GATCCTCGGCGGCGAAGACGCGATCGCCTTGCCGCCGTCGCGACGCCGCATCGGTTTCGTGTTCCAGCATTACGCGCTGTTCCGCCATATGACCGTGGCCGACAACATCGCCTTCGGTCTCGCGGTGAAGAGCCGCGCCACGCGCCTGGCGCGCGCCGTCATCGCCGCGCGGGTCGCGGAGCTGCTGTCGCTGATGCAACTCGACGGGCTCGGCGACCGGTTTCCGGCGCAGCTTTCCGGCGGCCAGCGCCAGCGCGTGGCCCTGGCCCGCGCCCTCGCGGTCGAGCCGCGCGTGCTGTTGCTGGACGAACCGTTCGGCGCGCTCGACGCCAAGGTGCGCATCGAGTTGCGGCAATGGCTGCGCGGTCTCCATGAGCGGCTTGGCCTCACCACGCTGTTCGTGACGCACGACCAGGAGGAAGCGCTCGAACTCGCCGATCGCGTCGCGATCTTCAATGCCGGCCGCGTCGAACAGGTCGGGACGCCGCGCGAGGTCTACGACCATCCCGCCTCCGGCTTCGTCATGGAGTTTCTGGGCGGGGTCAACCGCGTCCGCTGCCGCGTCAAGAACGGACGCGCGACCTTGCCGCTCTGCGGCGTGCAGGTCGCCGCGCCCGGGCTGCCCGACGGCGACGCGGTCGCTTATTTCCGCCCGCACGAGGTCGAGCTCGGCCGGGCGGTCAACGGTCATGCTCCCGCCCAGGTGAGGACCATGTCGGTGATCGGTTCGCGGGCCCGGATTCATCTCGATTGCTGCGGCGAGGTGGTCGAAATCGACGCCGACCGCGCCAGCGCCGACGCCTTGGAACTCCGGTCGGGACAACAAGTCGGGTTTCACATCGACACCGTCCGCGTCTTTCCCGTCGCTTGAACGATTGAAAATTCGGCGGGTTTGTGTGCTGGTAGCGCGCCGCTGGCGCGTGCGCCGGCATCGCGACGAAGGGATCTCAATCCGGACATGTGGATCTATGCCGCGGCGGGTTTCGGCGTGGGGCTGCTGGTTGGGCTGACCGGCGTCGGCGGCGGCTCGCTGATGACGCCGGTGCTGGTGCTGTTGTTCGGGATTCACCCGGTCACCGCGGTCGGCACCGACCTGCTTTATGCCGCGATCACCAAGACCGCCGGCACCGCGGTTCACGGCTTCAACCGCACGGTCGATTGGCGGGTGACGTTCCGGCTGTTGTTGGGCAGCGTGCCGGCGACCGTCGCGACGCTCCTGGCGCTGAGCTTCTTCGCGCCCGGCTCGCGTTCCGCGGCGCTGATTTCCACCATCCTCGGCTTCGCGCTCGTGCTGACGGCGATCGCGCTGATGTTGCGCAAGCAGGTGCTTGCCTACGCCGCGAACCGGCGGGGCCGCGCGCTCGATCCGCGCCGGACGCTGATCCTCACCATCGCCACCGGCGCGGTGCTCGGCATCTTGGTGTCGATCTCGTCGGTGGGGGCGGGCGCGCTCGGCATCACCGCGCTGATTTTTCTCTATCCCGAGCTGCAGGTCGCCCGCGTCGTCGGGTCCGATATCGCCCATGCCGTGCCGCTTACGCTGATCGCCGGCGGCGGCCACTGGCTCATGGGCTCGGTGGATTTCGGCCTGCTCGGCTCGCTCGTCATCGGCTCGCTGCCGGGGATCGTCATCGGCAGCGCGTTGTCGGCGCGGGTACCGGACACCTATCTGCGCCCGATCCTCGCCGCGGTCCTGGTCATTGTCGGCGGCAGGCTGGTGTGGTGACGGATGATAGAGGACGGTAGCCCCGGTCCTCCGTCATCCGTCATTCTTCTGGCAGCCCGGCCTTGCGAAGGCCGTCGAGGAAGCGGGGGATGTACGGCGCATGAGCCAGAATCCATGTGACGGTCAGTTGAGGAAGCCGCTGCTTCGCCTCTGCCAGCGCCGATTTCGCCGCCGCGTCGTCGCCTTTCATCGCATAGGCGGCCGCCATCCCCGCGTAGGGAACCCACGGCCGAAACGCGGCGTCGATGGCTTGCCGGTACTGAGCGATCGCCGCGTCGTCATGTCCGAGGCAAAATTCGGCGTTGCCGATATTCATGTGCCAACTCCCGATAGATGGGTCGCGCGGGCTCAACTCGAAGGCTCTCTTAATTTGGGCGATGGCCTGTTCGCACAGACCTTGCGGGAATTCGGCCTGTCCCATGGCGAAATAGGCGCCGGGCAGATTCGAGTTAAGGCTTGCGGCCGTTTGCGCGGCATCAACCGCCTCCGGATAGCGGCGGGCCAGGAACAAGGAGAGGCTTCTTATGTAATTGGCATACGCGTCGCCCGGATTGACGGCATTCGCTTTTGCAAGGATGTCCAACGCTTCGCGCAGGGATTCGTCGGTGCGGTCCGTCCAACCGTAGGCGACATCGAGCGCGTCGGACAGAGCGATTCTCACCATTGCCTCAGCATTTTGAGGATCGAGTTTCAAGGCCTGTTCGAGAAAGCTGCGCGCTTCTGTAAAGTGTCCCCTGTCGGGCGGTTGGAACATCAAGGCCCGAGCACGCATTGTCAGATCGATGGCGTCCGGATTCGTCGAATGTGCGCTTCTCTGGCCCTCGGCCTTCGCCAACTCATAGCCGAGACTGTTGGCGAGCCTCGCCACCACCTGATCTTGTAGCTTAAACAAATCGGCGAGGTCTTCCTCGAAGCGGTCGGCTCAGAGATGCGCGCCGCTCTCCGCATCGATGAGCTGCGCGTTGACGCGGACGCGGTTGCCGTCGCGCTGCACCGAACCTTCGAGAACGTAGCGAACGCCGAGCTCCTTGCCGATCTCCTTTGCGTCGACGTTCTTGCCCTTGAAGGTGAAGGCGGTGTTGCGCGCGATCACGAACGAGTTGCGAATCCGCGACAGGTCGGTGGTGAGGTTCTCGGTGATGCCGTCGGCGAAATAATCCTGCGTCGGGTCGTCGCTCAAATTGGCGAAAGGCAGCACCACGATGGACAGATGCGCAGCCTCGGCGGGCGCGGGTGGGTTCGACGCTACGGGCGCGCTGCGTTGTTCGCCGAGAAAATACCAAGCGCCGCCCGCGATCACAATCAGCGCGGCGATCGCTGCCGCGAGCGGCACGACCGGCGACCGTTTCTTCGGCCGCGCTGGCGGCGTCGTGGGTTTTGCTTGCGCCGGTTTGCCGACATCGAGCGAATAGACATGACCCGCCTCGGGGATGTTCTTGAGGCTCTGGTCGCCGAGATCGTTCACCGCGAGATCGAGCCGGCCCTTGACCTGGCGGTAGGCGTCCTCCGACAAACAGATCGCGCCTGGGGCGCAAATGCCCTCAAGCCGCGCGGCGATATTGACGCCGTCGCCCATGAGGTCGCCGTCCGATTCCTCTACGACATCGCCCAGATGAAT
>JAATGI010000383.1 GCA_015654725.1 Rhodospirillales bacterium | reverse complement strand
GCCGCCCAAGCATCGGCCATGCGCGCGATGGTGCCGCGAAATTCCGTGCTGAATGCCGTGCCGGCGAGATCGGCCTCGACCGCGGCGAGCATCAGCATTTCCATGGTGAAGCCGTGATATTCGGTGGCCAGCTCGCGCGCGAGGCCGTCGGGGAAAATCTGGCGGGCCGCTTCTTCCTCGAGCCCGTCGCGGCCGATCTCGCGCCAGCCCGCGCTTTCGGCGAACCACGGGAAGGCGGAAGCGCCGACATAGAGGCCTAGCAGTTCGGCGATCAGGTGGTTGTTGGCGGAGGAACCGTAGCTGCGCAAGCCGCCAAGATATTGCTGGTGGCGATAAATCTGGTCGCGCGCCAGCGCCGAGCGCTCGAACAGATCGGCGGCGCCGGCCCAACCGGCCAGCAGACGCCGCGTCCAGGCGAAAGCCACCAGCCGGAGCGCGAGCTCGATGCCGGCCGACCAATGAATGCCGGTCAAATAGGGGTTGGCTTCCCACCAGCTCCGCAGTTGAGCCGCCGCCAGTTCGGCGAACGCCTCGCGCCGGCTGATAAAATAAGCGCCCGCCAGCAGCGTCACATGGCTGAGGCGCGAGGGCGTGAACGTCAGGTTTCCCACCGTCTTCGCGTCGCGCGTATCGATGTCGAAGGTGTAGGCATGGCGTGGCGCCGCGCGGCCGGTATCGGGATCGACGAACCAATCCACGGCGTTGACGGGCACGCTCATCTCGCGCTCGAACAGCGGCATGCGGCCGGCGAGCACGCGTTCGGCCGCCGCGATCACCGCCTTCGCCGCCGCTGGATCGAGCTCCAGCGCGCCGGCATCGAGCCCGATATCGGCGAAGGCCGGCTCGCCCAGCAGGCTCGGCTGCGCCGGCTTGCCCTTTTGCCGCCGCCAGCGCCGCTTCACGGTCTCGTCGCGCAAACGCTGCCCGACTTCCTCCGCACTCATGCGGCGCAAGCGATTGAGATACCAGGCGATCGTCATGATCGGTCAGCGGCCGGACACGGCCGCGGCGGTGCGGCCGAAATTAGCGCGGGCAGCGGGAATGGGATGCAGCGGGGGCCTCGGCTGCCGGCTGACGAAGCCCCAGGTCTTGAGGCGCGAGGCCGGCACTTGCCGCCGATCCTGCCGCAGAATCTTCGAGATCGCCACCGGGCCGATGACCAGGAACGGCCAGAACAGCGCCGGGGCTCGGATCAGATCGGCCTCGGTCATGTTGAAGATCATAATCATCAGCAGCACCAGCAGCAGGTACCGCGCGTCGATGTCGCGGCCCGTACGCACCGCGCGCATCGTGCTGATCAGCATCTGCAGGATCCGAAGTGCGACGATCGCGCAGCCGACCAAGCCGATCTCCAGATAGGTCTCGATCCAGCCGTTATGCGCGTGGGGCGGATGATAGGAGTTGAGCGCTCGCCACACCGCTTCGGTAACCGGGCTGCCCTCGACCCAGAACGCGCCGTAGCCATAGCCGAACCAGGGCCGCAACGCGCCGTAGGGCAACACCTCGGCCCACAGATCGACGCGGCCGGTCAAGGTCGGCTCCTTGCCCAGAAGCTTCGCCATCGCGCCCACATCCTGGAGCGTGAAAATCAGCAGCGGGACGCCGATCAGCACGGCGCCGGTCACCACGATGACGACGACCGCGGGCCGGCGATAGGTAAGGCGCAGCAACACGCAGGCGGTCAGCGCGACCACGGCCGCGACCCAGCTCGTGCGCGACTGCGACTGATAAAGCAGAAGCAAGCACAGCATGAAGACGGCGGACCACCCGGTCCGCGCCCGGCTCTCGGTGCCGGGCGACAGGATCAGGTAGAGCATCGTCACCATGCCCGTTGCCATGACGATGCCGAGACTGTTTTTGTCGCTGATCACGCCGCGCCAGCCGTCGGGCCCGTTGATATCGCCGAAACTGCTATCGCCACCCAGCGCCGGGACGAACACCGCGGCGAACAGCGACGCCAGCGCGATAATGCCGACCGATTGGGCCACCATCACGATAATGTCGCGCAGGCTGAACCGGGATGCGATATAGGCGCCCCACAGCGCGGTCGTGATCGCGGTGCCGGAGCGGCGCAAGGTGATGTCGGGGTAGGCAGACCACAGCGCCGATACGGTCGCGAGCAACAACAACAGGATTAGCGGCGTCAAGGACGGCAGCGCGCGCAGGATGTTCTGGCGATAGCGAAACCCCAACACCAGGCTGACCACGAGAATGATCGCCATCAGCCCGCTATTGACGGGCGAACTGTCGCCGACGCCGTTCGGATCCTCGCCCGTGAGATACTGAAACACGGGCAGCACCGCGCCGAATTGGGTAATCATGGTGACGATGTGAAACACCCGCTCGATCGGTCGCATCGGCACCGTGACCGGCGCCTCGACCGGCGCGGACATGCCGTAACGGCTTGAGACAGTTCGATTCATGGGCCACAGATATGGCCGCCAGTCGCTAACATCGGCTTAATATCCGCGCTATGGTTTCGCGCCAGAATCGCTTAACCTTAACGCGAGATGGCGAATTCGGCGCACCGCCTGTCGCGACGCGACTGCATCGGATTGATCGGTTTTGCCGTTACCGGTCTGGGTGCCGCCCTGACCGCCAGGGCCGACGATCAATCCGACCAATCATCGGTCAATCCGCAATTCCATCGCTACGGGATCGATCAGACCGTGGTCGCCATCGCCACCGCGACCGGCCATCATGACGTCCTGGTCGATGTCATCGGCGACCGCGGCACGCCGGACAGCGTTCTCAAGGGCCGGCATCCGGTCCAGCCGGACGAGGGCATCCTCTATACCGTCTCGGTGGTCCGGCAAATCGCCCTGAGCAATGCGGGCGTACCGTTTCCCACCGACATTCTGTTCATCGCCCAGGACGGCCGCATCGTCGAGATTCACCCCGCCATCATGGCCGACGACTCGCGGGTGCTCACCGCCATGATCCCGGTCAAGGCGGCGCTTCAGCTCTTGGCCGGGACGGTCATGCGACTCGACATCGTCGCCGGCGATGTCGTGCTCAATAAAATCTTCGGCCGTACCGTTTAACGGGGCGCGCGAGACCCTAGCTGTTGAGGCTATTTTATTGAACTACACTATATTTGGATGTACCCTTCCGAGGTTTAACGATTCGCATCCAGAGTGAGGATCGGCGCTTTTATGACGCGCATTTTCGACGCGTTGCAGATTCACGGCGACACTCGGCAAGAAAGCTACGGGACTGCTCCCCAGCAGGTCTATGGCGAGCCGACCATGCTGCCGCGCGACGAGCTGATCGCGCTCTATCAGACCATTCGCACGCAACTCCACGACGACGCCCGGCCGATCATCGAGATCACGAGTTCGAGCCGGGGCGAGGGCACCTCGACGCTGGCGCGCGATCTCGCGACGGCGGTGGCGTCCTCGCTGGGACTGCGCGTGCTGTTGATCGTGGTCGAGGCGGGGGACGGGTTCGAATCCGGGCTCGAGACCGTGGCGGCGGGCGGCGCCGGCATTACCGAGGCGATCGCGCCGGCGCGCGACGGTCCGTTCTATCGCGCGTCGCTCTCCGTGAGCGGCCCCGCGGGCCGCTATTTGCTGGATAATGGCGGCCTCGACCGGGTCCTGGCGGATGCGCTCGATCTGGTCGATATCATCTTCATCGACGCGCCGCCGATCCTCGCGGATGTCGCGAGCATGGTGCTGACGCGCAGTTCGGGCGGCGTCGTCCTGGTGGTCGAGGCGGAGCGGACACGGGCGCCGATCGTCGAGCAGGCGCGCCGCGCCATCGAAAGCAATGGCGGGCGCTTGTTGGGCGTGGTCTTGAACAAGCGCCGCTACCACATTCCGCCCGCGATCTATCGCCGGCTGTAACCCCGTGTACGCCGAGTTTTACGGCTTTCGCAGCGCGCCGTTCCACGTCACGCCGGACGCATCGCTGGTCTATCTGTCGAGACAGCATCGCGAAGCCATCGGCGTGATGGAATACGGCCTGCGCGAGCGCAAGGGCTTCGTCGTCCTGACCGGCGAGGTCGGCGTCGGCAAGACCACGGTCTTGCGCCACTCCTTGCGCCGGCTCGACGCCGGCGCCGCCGCCATCGTCTATGTCGTGCAGCCGGCGCTGTCGCCGCGCCAACTCTTGGCGCTGGTGTGGCAGGAGCTGGCCGACGACCCCGGCGCCGCCGGCGCGCCCTGGATCGGCGATATGGGTGAAGTGATCCGCCGCCTTCTGTTCCGGCTCAAGGAACTGCACGATTCCGGCAAAACCATCGTCATCGTCATCGACGAGGCGCAGACCATGCCGGTCGAGACGCTGGAAAGCCTGCGCTTGTTGTCGAACCTCGAGACCGACAAGCAGAAATTCGTCCAGATCGTGCTCGCGGGCCAACCGGAACTCGAGGCCATGCTTGCCCGCCACGAACTGCGCCAATTGAACCAGCGCATCGCGGTGCGGACCCGCATCCACGATCTCAGCCGCGCCGAAAGCCTCGCTTACATCGAGTTTCGCATGCGCATGGCGGCGGCGCGGCCGGTGGCGCCGTTCGACCGGGCCGCGCTCGATTACATCGTGCGCGCGGCCGGCGGCAATCCGCGACGGCTCAATATCTTTTGCGACAACGCGCTGATCAACGGTCTCGGCCACCGCGCCGCCATCGTCACCCGCCGGATCGCCAAGGAGGCAATCGAGCCGCATCTCGGCACCGACGGTGCCGGCATGTTCCCGCTGCCGTTCGGATTGTCGCTGCCGGCGCGCGGGCCGGCCTTCGGCGCCATCGCCGTGGTGGCGCTGGGCGCGGCCTTCGCCTTGGGGACGCAGTTGGTTCCGGCGGAATCGGCGCGCGCGCCCGCGGCTTCCGGCACGGCGCCGCTGGGCCTGCGCAGCGACGCGATCGCGTCGGGCGCCGACGATGTCTTCGCGGCGGCGGCCGGGGCGCGGGCGTCGCCGTCGATCGCGGCGAATTGGACCGCGCGCGCGGGCGAGACGCTCGGGCAAATCTGCGTGCGGGCTTACGGCATTTGCAGCCGGAGCATTGTCGAGACGCTGACCGCGGCAAATCCGGCGATCGATCCGGTGAATCTGGCCGAAGGCGATAGCGTCGCCTTGCCGGTAATCGAAAACCTCAGGCCGATCGCGCGCTGAGCACGGCTTTTCCGGCGCGAGCCAGGCTCGCGGCCACCGCGCCGTCGAAGGCATCGACCATGCGGCCAAGATCGAGCTTATTGCGGGTCGCCAAGGCGCCCGCGGACAAACGCGCGCGCAAATCGCGGTCGGCGGCGAAGCGGCGCAGGCCGTCACGGAACCCATCGCCGGGCGGCAGAATGAGCCCGTTCCGCCCATCCTCGACATAATCGATTTCGGGGCTGTGCAGGTCCGAGGCGATGGTGATGACCGGCATGCCGTGGGCGAAGCCGCGATTGACCGCGAGTCCGACATAGCCCGGGATCACCAGCGCGTCGCTGGCGCGATAGATCGCGGCGACGCCGTCGACATCGTGCACCGCGCCGAGGAAATGGCACCAGCCCTCGCCGCCGGCCTCGGCTTCGAGCGCCGCTCGCTCCGGCCCGTCGCCGACAATGACGGCCTCGATCTCGGCGCCGTCGCCGCGCAAAGCGCGCACCGCGCCGATCAATTCCTCGACCCGCTTGCCGGCCAGCAAGCGACCGACAAAGGTGAAAACCACCGCGTCGGGCGCGACGCCGAGGCCGCGGCGAAGCGCTTCGCGATCGAGCCGTTGCGCGCGGGCATGACCGGCGATTTCCTCGCCGAGATCGATGGTGTTGTTCAACACCGCGACGCGCTCGCGCGGCATGCCGGCGCGGGCCACGGCGGCGGCGCCGGACTCGGTATAGGCGAGATAGCCCGAGGCGAGACGCATCAGCGCGTTCTTGGCGGTATTGACCAGCCGCGTAAAAGCCTTGCCCAAGCGGCCGCGCTTTTCGTCCCAAAAATCCTGGCCGGTGCCGAAGCCCCAGAACAAGACCGGCTTGCCGAGCAGGCGAAACCACAACAGCAGCGCGAGGTTGGCGACGTATTTGAGCTCGTGCCCGACGACGAGCGCGTCAAAGCCGCCGAAGGCGATGCGACGGAACACCGGCTGATAGACGACGCGGCGGCCGAGGACGCGGATAAAGCGGTTGCGGACGAATACGCTCGCGAACGCGTAAGGGGGTGGCGCCGCGACCACGCCGCTCCCCGGCTCGGGATCGCCGTAAAACACGACATAATCGCGCGCGCCGATCGCGCCGAGGCGCTTGAAAAACGCCTCGCGATAATTCGGCACGCAGCCTTGATGCAGGATCGCGATGCGAGGTACCGCGGTCATGCTAATAGCTCAGGCGGAACTGGCGCTGAAACAATTCGAGATTGACCAGGGTCCAGATCAGCTTTTCGTGATTACGGCGGCCGGTTTCGTGCTCCTCGAGGGTGCGGTCGATCGTGGCGCGATCGCACAGCGTGCGCGCCAGCGAGCCCGGCGCGTCGATCAATTCGCGGACATAGCCGCGCATCGGGCCACGGAACCACTCGTTGATCGGCACGCGAAACCCGACCTTGGGCCGCGCCAAAATCTCGCGCGGCAGGATGTTCTTCATCGCTTGGCGCAAGATGAACTTTCGCGTCATGCCGTGAATCCGCCAGCGGTCCGGAAGCCGTGCCAGCAACCGCGCCAGCTCGATATCCATGAACGGCATGCGTGCCTCGATCGAGGCCGCCATGGTGATGCGGTCGCCGCGCTCCAAGAGATTATCCGGCAGCCACGAGGTCTGGTCGAAATAGAGCACGCGTTCGAGCGCGGAGCGGTGCCGATCGACTTGAAACGGGCGCGGATCGGGCGCGTAGCGCTCGGTGACGCCGCTCAAGAGCCGGTCGCGCTCGGCGAAAGTGAGGGCCCCCATCCAGCGCGCCATGCGCTCCTCGGGATCGCGCAGCGCGATCGATGCCGCCAGTATTTTGATCCGG
>JAATGI010000282.1 GCA_015654725.1 Rhodospirillales bacterium | reverse complement strand
GTCCAGGCCTGGAGCAACACCTTTAGGCCCTCGCGGAACCGCGCGCGCGCGGTCGCCGGGTTGATCATGGAGTTGGCCCAATATTCCATGCCGGTGCCCAATGGCAGCGCGATTTCCAAGCGGCCGTTCGACATCACGTCGAGCATGGCGTAGCCCTCGGCGACGCGGTTCGGCATTTCGAGATTGAGCGGAACGCCGAAGACGCAAATCTTCGCGTTCTTGGTCTGCGGGATCAGGGCCGCCGCCATGATCGTGACCACCGGGTTCAGGCTGTAGACGGTGTTGTGATGCTCGTTGATGCCGAGCCCGTCATAACCGAGCTTGTCGGCCAGCACCATTTCCGCCATGTAGCGCTGATAGAAGGCGTAGCCTTTTTTCGCGTCGAAATTCTTGTTCGAGTAATCCACCCATAGCGAATCGTATTTCTTATGATCGGCCGGCAGATCGTTATAATGCATGAAATGGAATGTGTAGAACTGCAGATCGTCTTGCCATTTCGCCATGGAAGTCTCCCTGAGCGGTTGCGGCGGTCAGCCTTGTCGCGGCTCGTCCTGCCGCCGATCCCTCGGCGGGAAACGAACCGCTGCCACGCCATTAACGAATGCCCGATTCCTCGACCGTGATGCTTTATATGTTTCGATTAAACGGGCGGGCCGGAATCTTGTCAAGGAAGCAGGGGCCGGATTAACGGCTTCCGCGGCACGGTCTCACACCCGTGCCCGCTTCATCTTGGTGACGCCCGATTCCTCGATCACGCCTGGGATCGCCGAGGGATTGACCGGCGCCATGATATGGACGCCGGCGATGCCCGGCACGTCGGTCATCGCCCGCATCAACTCGACGCAGATCTTGCGGCCCTCGGCGCGGGCGTCCGCGGCTTGTTCGAGGCGCGCGACGATGGCGTCGGGAATGTTGGTGCCGAACAGCTTTTCCTTCATCCAAATCGCCGATTTCGCCGACGGAATCGGGCACAGGCCGATGAGAAAGCCGAGCTTGGGCGCGATGCCCAGCTCGACCAACCGCCGCCCGTAGCGCTTCGCCACCTCGAGATCCATGCAGAATTGCGTCTGGATGAAATCGGCGCCGGCATCGAGCTTGGCCATCAGCGATTTCGGGTTCCAATCCGCCGGCGGATCGACCGGCACGTCGGTCGCGCCGATGGTGAAATCGATCTCGCCCTTGATTTCGGTGCCGGGCGGCAATTTCTTTTCCGCCCGCACCCGCTGTGCCATCTGCAACAGGTTGGTGCTGTTGAAATCGAACACCGGTTTGGCGTCGGGCTGGTCGCCGGCCTTGGGATCGTCGCCGGTCAGCACCAGGAAATTATGCAGGCCCAGTGCCAGCGCACCCAGCAAATCGCTTTCCAAGGCGATGCGATTGCGGTCGCGGCAGGCCATTTGCAGGATCGGCTCGACCCCGGCCTGTTTCAGGAAATAGGCGGCGGCGACCGTTGACATATGCGCCTTGGCGCCCGCGCCGTCGGTGACATTGACGGCGGTCGCCAGCCCCTTCAGGGGCAGCGCGCGATTGACGAAATCGGTCGGATCGGTCGAGACCGGGGGCGACAATTCGGCGGTGACGATGAAATCGCCGCTATCCAGGCGCTTTTTCAACTCGCTGGCGACAACAGGCATGCGATCGGCTCCCTCGAAAGGGGCCGACTATAAAACATAAGCCGCCGGCCGCGACATCTTTTGGCGCGTGCCGCGCCGTGCCTACTCTGTCCAGAGGGGACAGCCGTTCGGAACTTTGGCCCTACTGCTGCGGCGTAACCAGTTTGATCGGTTGCCCCACCGATTGGCTCGCCGGCGCGCTGATCGGTGTTACGGTGACCGGTCCCCGCGGTGCCGCAACCGGTGCCGCGGCTTGCATCGCTTCATCGCGCGACGGGATGCCCGTGACCGAGGGCATCGGCGGCGGCGCGCTCATGGAGGTTTGCGGCGCGGCCCCTTGCGGCGTGATCACGATCTCGACGCGGCGGTTGCGCGGCTCCCGCACGCCGTTCGCGGTTTGCACCGCGGGATCGGTCTTGCCGAGGGCGTGGATTTGAATCTCCTCGCGCGGCACGCCATGCGCGACCATGTAGTCGCGCACCGTCGCGGCGCGGCGCTCGGACAGAATTTGGTTATAGCGCCCGGTGCCGGCGAGATCGGTATTGCCGACGACTTCGATGTTAGCGGGGCCACCGCGCTTCGCCTCGCCGACCGCGCGATCGACCACTTGCGTTCCCTCGCGCGTCAAATCGAACTTGTCGAAGTCGAAATAGACGGTGAAATGCCGCTCGACCGGCGCGGCGGCGACGGGCGGTGCCGGCGGTGGCGGCGCCGGCGCCGCCACGTAAGTCGGCGGATAGACGTAATACGGATAAGGATAGGCGTAAACGGCGGGATAGGCATACGGCCAGCCCCAGCCGAAATAGCCCGGCCAGAAGCCGGCATAGCCATAACCCCTGAAACGCGGCCCATAAAAGCCGCGGCCATGCCCGAAATAGGCGCCGTGACGGACCTGCGCGGACGCGCTCGGACCCCCGGCGGCGGCCAACGCGGCGCCCAACGCCAGCACCGCGACGGCCCGCGCGACGCTCGCCATTCTTGACGTGCTCGATGACATGAATGCCTCCGCCCTCGATACCGAGTTGCCTGTGATTGTCAGGCCGGATGGCTGTTATACGCAATCGGCCCGGTATTCGTTCCCGGGCCCAATCCCTCGGCTCAGGCGCGGCCCCACAACCGCTTGGTGGCGCGGCGGGCGCCCTCGGCCATCGCCTCGAATTTGGCCCAGCAGATCAGCGGATGGCCGACCCGCGACAGGCCGCAATCGGTGCCGGCGATGACATTCTCGCGCCCGACCAACCCGGCATAACGCACCAGCCGCTCGGCGACGAGATCGGGATGCTCGATGAAGTCGGAAAAGTGGCCGATGACGCCCGGCACCAGCGTGGCCCCCGGGGGCAGTTTCAATTCCTCGAATACGCGCCACTCATGCTCATGGCAGGGATTGGAGGCCTCGATCGAATAGCTGCCGGCCGGCACCTTGAAAATGAGATCGGCGATGTCCTTCAAGGGCACGTCGTCGTAATGGGGCCCGTGGAAACTGCCCCAGCAGACATGAAGCCGGATTTGCTCGCGCGGCAGGCCCTTGAGCGCGTGCACCAGCGCCTCGATCCTGAGCTCGGCGTATTTGCGATAGGTGGGCAAATCCATGTCGGGGAAAATGTTCCAGCCGTCGGGCAGGTCGGGATCGTCGAGTTGCAGCACCAGGCCGGCATCGGTGATCGCCTTGTATTCCTCGTGCAGGCAGTCGGCGATGGCAAAGACCAGCGCCTCGGCATTGGGATAATATTCGTTGACCATCCAATGCTCGGCGGTACCTGGCGTGTTCGCGGGCAGAAACGCCTCGGCGACTTTCTTGCCCTCAATAGCGGCTTTGAGATTGGCGATGTCGCGCTGAACCTGGGCTTGGCCGGAATATTTGAGCGGGCCGATGCAATGCGGGCGGCCGCCGGGAATGGACGGGCGGCGATAGCGCGCCTCGAAATATTCCGGGAATTTGTGCCGGTCGCGCTCGATCATGCTGAGAATGTATTGTTCCTTGGTCGGATCGAACGGGCGCACTTCGAGGCCCGCGACGCGGTCCATCACATAGTTGGTGAAGTTG
>JAATGI010000445.1 GCA_015654725.1 Rhodospirillales bacterium | reverse complement strand
CGGGCTGCTCGGCAAGAATGCCTGCGGCTCGGGTTACTATTTCGAGCTCTATCTCCATCGCGGCGCCGGCGCCTATATCTGTGGCGAGGAGATGGGCCTGCTGGAAAGCCTCGAAGGCAAGCCCGGCAAGCCGCGCCTCAAGTCGCCGTTACCGGCCGGCGTCGGCCTGTATGGCTGCCCCTCGACCGTGAACAATGTCGAGACGCTGGCCGTGGTGCCGACCATCCTGCGGCGTGGCGCGCCGTGGTTCGCGAGTTTCGGCCGGCCGAAGAACGAAGGCACCAAGGTGTTCTGCATCTCGGGCCACGTGAACAAGCCGTGCAATGTCGAAGAGGCGATGAGCATTCCGCTGCGCGAGCTGATCGAGACGCATGCCGGCGGGGTACGCGGCGGGTGGGACAATCTGCTGGCGGTGATTCCGGGCGGCTCATCGATGCCGGTGCTGTCGAAATCGATCGCCGACACCATCCTGATGGATTTCGACGCGTTGCGCGACGCCAAGTCGGGCCTCGGCACCGCCGCGATCGTCGTCATGGACAAATCGACCGATATCATCAAGGCGTTCGCGCGGATCGCCAAATTCTACAAGCATGAAAGCTGCGGCCAATGCACGCCGTGCCGCGAGGGCACCGGCTGGATGTGGCGCCTGCTGGAGCGCATGGCCAAGGGCGAGGCCGAATCGTCGGACATCGACATGCTGCAAACCGTCGCCAACCAAATCGAGGGCCATACCATCTGTGCCTTCGGCGAGGGCGCGGCATGGCCCGTGCAAGGCTTGATCCGCCATTTCCGGCCGGAGATGGAGCGGCGCATCGCCGGCGATCGCGCGGCGGCGCCGCTGGCGGCGGAATAGGTCATGACCAAGCTCACCATCGACGGCATCCCGGTCGAGGTTCCGGCCAATACGACCGTCCTGCAGGCGGCGCAGCAGGCCGGCATCGAAATCCCGCATTTCTGCTTCCACCAGCGCCTCGCCATCGCCGGCAACTGCCGCATGTGCCTGGTCGAACAGGAAAAGGCGCCGAAGCCGATCGCCTCCTGCGCCCAGCCGGTGGCGGAAGGCATGGCGATCCTCACCCAGTCCGAGCGCGCCAAGAAGGCGCGCCACGGCGTGATGGAATTCCTGCTCATCAACCATCCGCTCGATTGCCCGATCTGCGACCAGGGCGGCGAGTGCGACCTGCAAGACCAGGCGATGGCCTATGGCTTCGACCGCAGCCGCTATCGCGAGGCGAAGCGCGCGGTGAAGGAAAAGGATTTCGGCCCGCTGGTCGCGACCGCGATGACGCGCTGCATCCATTGCACGCGCTGCATGCGCTTCCTCGACGATGTCGCCGGGGTGCAGGAGATGGGCGCCGTCAGCCGCGGCGAGGACATGGAGATCACGACCTATATCGAGAAGGCGCTGACCTCGGAACTGTCCGCCAACATCATCGATCTATGCCCGGTGGGCGCGTTGACCTCGAAGCCGTACGCCTTCGTGGCGCGGCCCTGGGAGTTGGGCAAGACCGAGTCCGTCGATGTGCTCGACGCGGTCGGCAGCAATATCCGCATCGACGCGCGGGGCGCGCAAGTGCTGCGCGTGCTGCCGCGCCTCCATGAAGACATCAACGAGGAATGGATCTCCGATAAGACGCGCTTCGCCATCGACGGGCTGACGCATCGCCGGCTCGACCGGCCTTATATCCGGCGCAACGGTAAACTAGCCGAGGCCGAATGGCGGGAGGCGTTCACCTTCATCGCCGAGCGCATCAGCGGCGTGTCCGGCGCGCGCATGGCGGCGCTGGCCGGCGATCTCGCCGACGCCGAGGCGATGCTGGCGCTGAAGGAACTGATGCGCGCGCTTGGCTCGCCCCATATCGATTGCCGCCAGGACGGCGCGGCGCTCGATCCCGCCGTTCGCGCCTCTTATATTTTTAATACCAGCATCGCCGGCATCGAACAGGCCGATGCCTGCCTGCTGGTCGGCACCAATCCGCGCGTCGAGGCGGCGATCATCAATGCGCGGTTGCGCAAGCGCTGGCTCCAAGGCGGGTTCAAGGTCGCGGCGATCGGGCCGAGGCTCGATCCGACCTTCCCGGTCGAGCAACTCGGCGACGGCCCCGACGCGCTGCGCGATTTCGATTGGCTTAAATCGGCCAAGCACCCGATGCTGATCCTGGGGCAGGGGGCGTTGCGGCGTAAGGATGGCGCCGCGATCCTGGCGAGGGCGCGCGCGCTTGCCGAGGGCAACGGCTTGGTGCGCGAGGGCTGGAACGGATTCAACGTGCTGCAGCTCGCCGCCGCGCGGGTCGGCGGACTCGATCTCGGCTTCGTGCCGGGGCGGGGCGGGCGCGACACGGCCGGCATTCTCGCCGGCTGCGAAGCGGGCCAGATCGAGGTGTTGTATCTCCTGGGCGCCGACGAGATCGATACCGCGAAGCTCGGCGCGGCCTTCGTGATTTATCAGGGCCATCACGGCGATGCCGGCGCGCGCCGCGCCGATGTCGTGCTGCCGGGCACGGCCTATACTGAAAAGGACGCGACCTACGTCAATACCGAGGGCCGCGTGCAGTTGGCGCGACGCGCCGTGTTTCCGCCGGGCGATGCGCGCGAGGATTGGACGATCGTCCGCGCGTTGTCCGAGGCCCTCGGCCGCAAGCTGCCTTACGATTCCCTGCGTGATGTCCGCGCCGGCTTGATCGCGGCCAATCCGATCTTTGCCCATATCGACGAAATCGTTCCGGCGAACTGGGGTGCCTTCGGGCGCGACGGCGCGATCGATCCGGCGCCCTTCGTCTATCCAATCGCCGATTTCTACCGCACGGATACGATCAGCCGCGCCTCGCCGACCATGGCGGCGTGCGTCGCCGAGATCGCGGACAAGGCCGAAGGCCCGGCGCGAAAGACCGGCACCCATGACTGATTTCTGGTCGGGCTACGCGCTGCCGCTGGTCATCATCATCCTCGAGGTGCTGGCGGTGATTGTCGTGCTGGCGCTGGTGTTCGCCTATCTGACCTTGGCCGAGCGCAAGGTCCTGGCGTTGGCGCAGCGCCGCAAGGGCCCGAACGTGGTCGGGCCGTTCGGCCTGTTTCAGCCCTGGGCCGACGCGGTCAAGCTCCTCACCAAGGAGACCATTATCCCGAGCGGCGCCAACCGGCTCGTCTTCTTGATCGCGCCGATGCTGACCTTCACCCTTGCTTTCGCCGCTTGGGCGGTGATCCCGTTCGGCAACGGCATCGTGCTCGCCAACATCAATGTCGGCATCCTTTATTTGTTCGCGATCAGCTCGCTCGGCGTTTACGGCATCATCATGGCCGGTTGGGCGTCGAATTCGAAATACGCCTTTCTCGGCGCGTTGCGCTCGGCGGCGCAGATGGTGTCCTACGAAGTCTCGATCGGCTTCGTCCTGGTCACGGTGCTGTTGTGCGTCGGCTCGCTCAATCTCTCGCGCATCGTATTGGCGCAGCAGCATCTCTGGTTCTGCATCCCGCTGTTCCCGATGTTTATCGTGTTCTTCATTTCGGGGCTGGCGGAGACCAACCGCGCGCCGTTCGATCTGCCCGAAGGCGAGTCCGAGCTCGTCGCCGGCTTTTTCGTCGAATATTCCTCGATGTCCTTCGCGCTGTTCTATTTCGGCGAATATGTGAACATGATCCTGATGAGCGCGATGACCAGCATTCTGTTCCTGGGCGGCTGGCTCGCGCCGTTCGGCGTGCAGCCTTTCACCTGGATACCGGGTCCGATCTGGTTCGCGCTTAAGATCGCGGTTTGTTTGTTCGCGATGCTGTGGGTGCGCGCGACCTTCCCGCGCTTCCGCTACGACCAGTTGATGCG
>JAATGI010000387.1 GCA_015654725.1 Rhodospirillales bacterium | reverse complement strand
TCATTCAGAACCTTGGCAAATCCGGGAACGGCATTTCGCCGCGATGGATATGCATGCGGCCGAGCTCGGCGCAGCGCCGCAATTGCGGAAACACCTTGCCGGGATTGAGCAGCCCTTCGGCGTCGAAGGCGCATTTCAATCGCATCTGCTGATCGAGATCGATCTCGTTGAACATAACGCCCATCAGATCGCGCTTCTCGACCCCGACGCCATGCTCGCCGGTCAAGACACCGCCCACTTCGACGCAGTAGCGCAGTATGTCCGCGCCCAACTCCTCGGCACGTTCCAATTGGCCCGGTTCGTTGGCATCGTAGAGAATCAGCGGATGGAGATTGCCGTCGCCGGCATGAAAGACGTTGGCGACGCGTAGGCCGTGGCGGCGCGACAGCTCGCTCATATGGCGCAACACCTGGGGCAAGCGTTTGCGCGGAATCGTGCCGTCGACGCAGTAATAATCGGGCGAGATGCGGCCCACGGCGGGAAACGCCGCCTTGCGCCCGGCCCAGAACAGAAGCCGCTCTTGCTCCGAATTGCTCACACGCAGCGAGCCGGCGTTCTTGCTTCGCGCGATACCCTCAACCCGTTCGATCAAATGATCGACCTCGGCCGCCGGCCCGTCGAGCTCGACGATCAGCAGCGCCTCCGCATCGAGCGGATAGCCGGCATGGACGAAATCCTCGGCGGCGTGGATCGCCGGCTTGTCCATCATCTCCATGCCGCCCGGAATGATTCCGGCGGCGATGATCGTGGCGACGCAATCGCCGGCATCCTCGCTCGACGGGAATCCGATCAGCAGCGCCCGCGCCGTGGTGGGCTTCGGGAGAATGCGCAGCGTGACTTCCGTCACCACGCCGAGCAATCCCTCCGAGCCGATCGTGATGCCGAGGAGATCGTAGCCGCCGGCATCGAGCTGCTTGCCGCCGAGGCGAATGATCTCGCCCTCGATGGTAACGAGTTCGACGCCCAGAACATTGTTGGTGGTGAGGCCATATTTCAAACAATGCACGCCGCCCGAATTCTCGGCGACATTGCCGCCAATCGAGCAGGCGATCTGGCTCGACGGATCGGGCGCGTAAAAAAATCCGGCATGGCTCACCGCCAGCGAGACGCCGAGATTGGTGACGCCCGGCTCGACCACGACGCAGCGATTGGCGAGATCGATTTCCTTGATGCGGTTGAACTTGCCGAGGCCGAGCAAAATGCCGTCCGCCAGAGGAAGCGCGCCGCCCGAGAGCGAAGTGCCGGCGCCGCGCGGCACCACTTTGATCTTGCGCTCGAAGCAATAGCGCAGCACCGAAGCGACCTGGGCCGTGGTTTCCGGCAACACCGCCAGCAGCGGCGGCTGGCGATAGGCGGTGAGGCCGTCGCTCTCATAGGCGCGGCGCTCATTGTCGCTTTCGATGACGGCGTCGGGAGCGACGATCCGGCGCAGCCCGGCCGCGATCTCGCGGCGGCGGGCAATCGTCGCTTGATCGGGCGCCGGCATCAGCATGGTCGATCCTCCGCCGCTATCTTGGAGGTGTCCGATTTATCCCGCAATAACGCAAAAGCCGCGCGGGAAAGCGCGGCTTAAACCTAAAAAGACCGGAAAAAGGACCGGGTCAGCCCTGGCGCGCCTTGTAGCGCGGATTGACCTTGTTGATGACATAGACCCGGCCCTTGCGGCGCACGATGCGGCAATTCTTGTCGCGCTTGTTGCGCGATTTCGGCGAGTTCGCGATCTTCATGACACTGGGTTCCGGGAAAAGAGGGCGGAACATAGGGACCTTGCGTCCCCAAGTCAACCGATCGCCGAACGCCGGACCTATTGGGTGATGCTTACGTTGGCCGTACGGGCGATGCTAGAGATGCGCCAGACCGGGGGGTGGCAGTGGAGCATTGGAGCAACTTCTTTGTCGGCGAATTGGGCGCTGCCGCGGCACTGGCCGGTCTGCTGTTCGTCAGCGTTTCGGTTAATCAATCGCGCATCCTCGAGCTGGGCCGCATGGCCGATCGTGGCATGGAAGCGCTGCTGATCTTGTTGCTGACGCTGATCGTCGCCTCGCTCGGGCTGGTACCCGAACAATCGCCGCGCCTCCTCGGCGGCGAAATCGCCGTCATCTCGATCCTGATGCTGGCGGTTACCGTGGCCCTGCAGCGCGGCTATTTGCTGCAGACCGAAATGGCCTATCGCCGGAGCACCCGCGTGATGATCGCGGTAAGCCGCTTCGCGGTCGCGCTGATTGCCCTCGGCGGTTTGCTGTTGGTGTGGCGGGGCGATACGAGCGGAATTTATCTGCTCGCACCCGGCATCATGCTGTGCTTCTTCGCCGCCGGGGCCAATGCCTGGGTGCTGCTGATTGAAATCCGGCGCTGACCGGGATCTCGTCCTCAGCGATTTTCCGGCGACGCGACCGCGCGTTCCTTGATCTTGCCGCCGCCACCGGAATTGCGGCCGTTGAGGAACTGCTTGATGTTGCGCGTCGCCTGGCGCAGGCGGTGGCGGTTTTCCACCATCGCGATGCGGACGAAATTCTCGCCATTCTCGCCGAAGCCGACGCCGGGCGACACCGCGACATTGGCTTCTTCGAGCAAGAGCTTGGAGAATTCGAGGCTGCCCAGATTGCGGAACCGCTCGGGGAGCGGCGCCCAGGCGAACATGGTGGCGGCCGGCGCCGGAATGTCCCAACCCGCTTGATGCAGGCCATCGACGAGGACGTCGCGGCGCAGACGATACCGTTCGCGGATTTGCTCGATGCACTCCTGCGGACCGTTCAAGGCCGCGGTCGCCGCCACCTGGATCGGGGTGAAGGCGCCGTAATCGAGATAGGATTTGACCCGCGCCAGCGCCGCGATCAGCCGCTTGTTGCCGACCGCGAAGCCGATGCGCCAGCCCGCCATGTTGTAGGTCTTGCTCAGCGAGGAGAATTCCACCGCGATGTCGCGCGCGCCCGGCACTTCGAGGATCGAGGGCGGCGGGTTGCCGTCGAAGTAAATCTCGGCATAGGCGATGTCGGACAGGACATAGATGCCGTGATGGCGGCAGAAATCGACGATCTCGGCGTAGAAATCGAGGCCGACCACCTGCGCCGTCGGATTGGCGGGATAATTCAGCACGACCGCGAGCGGCCGCGGCGAGCAATCGGCGACCGCCGTCTTGAGCTCGGCGATGAAATCGTTGCCCGGACCGGCCGGTACATGGCGCACGGCGGCGCCCGCGATGATGAAGCCGAAGGAATGAATCGGATAGCACGGGTTCGGCACCAGCACGACATCGCCCGGCGCGGTGATCGCCTGCGCCAGATTCGCCAGGCCCTCCTTCGAGCCTAGGGTAACGATGATCTCGCTTTCGGGATCGAGTTCGACACCGAAGCGGCGCGCGTAATAGGCCGCTTGCGCCCGTCGCAGGCCGGGGATGCCGCGAGACGGCGAAGAGCCGTGAGGGCGTGGATTCTGCACCGCCGCCCCCAGCTTGGCGACGATATGCTCGGGCGTCGGCCCGTCGGGATTGCCCATGCCGAGATCGATGACGTCGCGGCCCGCCGCTCGCGCGCGTGCCTTCAGGGCGTTGACCTCGGCGAACACATAAGGCGGCAGGCGCTTGATGCGGTGGAATTCTTCGGTCATGGCGATCTTCGAATGTGCGGCGGCCGGAAGGGTGAAAAAACGGGCATTATGCTAAACCTTTGTGCGCCACGATGCGAGAGGGGATGCGCCGCCCGAGTCCAGCTTAGGTGGAATGGGTCGGCTTGGTGGCCTGCCAGTCATCGAGGATTTCGCGCGCGCGGTTGGCGGCGGGATCGGGCTGCCGCGCTTGCCCCGGCTTGGGCGCGGTCAATTCGACGACATAGCCGTTGGGATCGCGCAGATAGATAGATTCGATCGGGCCGTGATCGGAGGGACCGCGCAACTCGCGGCCCTCCGCCTTGGCCTGAGCGGAGAGACGCTGCTGCGTGTCGCGATCGACCTCGAGCGCCAAATGCAAATCGAAATCATGCTGCGGCTTGAATTCAAAGGCCTGATTCGGCACCTCGAAGAATTCGAGAAAGGAATGCTCGCCGAGCCGATAGGTCGTGTGCAGAAGATCGACGGCGCGGCCGGTGGCGGTGCGCCCGGCACGAAATGTCCGCACCAGCGGCAAGCCGAGAAAATCCTCGTAAAATCGCCGATTTTCCTCGGAATCGCGGCAGCGATAGACGTGGTGATGAAGACCTTTGATCATGGCAAACCCGATCGTGCGAGCAAGCGACGGATGGCGTTTGGCGCGCTGGTGGGCGCGACAGGGATTGAACCTGTGACCCCTGCCATGTCAAGGCAGTGCTCTCCCGCTGAGCTACGCGCCCGCGCGCCCGCAAACGGGCGGGTATAACGTCAATCCCGCAGCCGCGCAAGCAACCCCACCCGATCAGTTGCCGTCCGCGGACAGCGCCCGCGATGGCGGCGCCGTTGCCTCCGGGCGAGCGGCTCCGTGCCTTAGATTTCCCAACAGATTTCCCAACGCCTCATTTGGGATTGGGGACTTTCTTACACTGGCCGACATGGCTCGACGTGTCCGTGACCTTATTGTCCATATAGTCATAGGTTTGCGATTCGACTTTTCCGGTGGCCCGATCGATGCGGTAATTCGAGGCTGTCCCGCCGGTGCGGACGGTCTCGGTTGCAACGCCCGGGTGATCCTCGAGAAAGGAAATTGTCGAGGCGGTTATTTCGACTTCGGTCAAATAGAACGCCTTGTTATCGTGGTACGAAGCCACGGTTCCTATTGAGAAATCGATAATAAAAGTACCGGTGACGTCGCCGGAACACTCCATCGTGACGATTTCCGCCCGCGCCGTCGTCGGACTGAACAAGATCGACATCGCGGTAAATATCAGCGCGGCCAGTGTTGCGCGCCCGCCATGAGCAAGTTGCATCGGTTTTTCCCGCGATGTTAGGCGGGCTGATGTTATCGTCCGATCCGTCACCCCGCACCAAATTTTCCTTTTGATCCGTCGCTTGGCGCCTGCGGCAGCGGCTGAGCCACAGAGCGGGCGGCGGCCTTGACAATGTTCCTATTATGTTCTAGATTTAGTACGGCGAAGATTCCAGGGACGACGCGGTTTTCAGGGCGGCGCAAAATTAACGATTTGGCTGCAGATTGGCTGCAGAAACAGCCAAAGCCAGGCCTGACCCGCGACCGCCCGGACGCCGGTGTCGAATGCAAAATTTTGCGAAACGAACCCAGCGGGCGACGTGCGTCAATGAATCTTCTTGGTCTTGGGCAGCGGCGAGATGCGGTCCACGGCCGCCAATTCCTCGGCGGTCAAGGTCCAGTCCGCGGCGGCGACGTTGGCGTGAAGCTGCTCGGGCTTGGTCGCGCCGGCGATGACGCTGGCGACCGCCGGGCGCGACAAGAGCCAGGAAAACGCCAGTTCCAGCAGCGTATGGCCGCGCGTTTGGCAGAAATCCTCGAGCCGCTCGACGATGGCCCAATTCTCGTCGGTGAGGTAATTGTCCTGGAAGATTTTGGCGACGGTGATGCGGGCCCCTTGCGGCATCGGCGAATTGCGCTTGTATTTGCCGGTGAGGAAGCCGCTTGCGAGCGGGAAATACGGCAAGAATCCCATCCCGTTCGCGGCGGCCGCCGGAACGATCTCGCGTTCCACCTCGCGCACCAGAAGACTGTATTCGTCCTGATCGGAGACAAAGGCGTTGATGCCGAGCTCGCGCGAGACCGCCCGCGCCGTGGCGATCTGCCAGCCGGCGAAATTCGAGCAGCCGAGATAACGGACTTTGCCGTGGCGGACGAGATCGTCGAGTGCGCGCAGGGTTTCCTCGATCGGCGTCGCCGGATCGGGGAAATGCATTTGATAGAGATCGATCCAGTCGGTCTTGAGGCGCCGCAGGCTGCCCTCGACCGCCGCCACGATCCAGCGCCGCGAGCCGCCGCGCATCATCTCGCCCGGCCCCATGACATTGGCGAATTTGGTCGCGACCACGACATCCTTGCGGCGCGCGCCCAAGGCATCGCCGAGCAGCTCCTCGGACAGGCCGGGCTTGCCCACCGGATAGGAATCGGCGGTGTCGAACAACGTAATCCCCAGATCGATCGCGGCCGGAATCAGTCTTTGCACGCCGTCGCGATCCACCCGCCCGCCGAGATTGTTGCAACCGAGACCGACCGCCGAAACCTTCAGTCCCGAATTGCCGAGATTCCGCAGCTGCATGTCGTGCCCCTCTTTTCGCGCTTTTCGCGTCGCTACGCTCGACCGCCATGTTGCACCGGGCACGGCGCGCCGGAAAGCCACAAAAATCCCGCATCAATCATGCGCGAAGGGGATGACAGGGCGGGCGCAATGCTCCTACAGTCAATCTCATGGAAGGGGATTTCCAGATTCGGACCCTGCTCGACCCGCCGGTCGAGATCTTGGCCCCCGCCGCGCAAACCCTGCCGCTCGTGTTCGCCTCGCCCCATAGCGGCGCGCTCTATCCACGCGAATTCCTCGATGCCTCGCGGCTCGATGCCATGACCTTGCGGCGTTCCGAGGATGCCTATGTCGACGAGATTTTCGGCGCGGCCCCCCGTCAAGGCGCGCCGCTGCTTCGCGCCCGATTCGCCCGCGCCTATCTCGACCCCAACCGCGAGCCCTACGAACTCGATCCCGGCATGTTCGAGGACGCCCTGCCCCCCTACATCAACAAGAGTTCGCCCCGCGTCAAAATGGGCCTGGGCACGATCGCGCGGATCGTCGCCTCGGGCGAGGAAATCTATTCGCGACGCTTGAAGGCGGACGAGGCCCTGGCGCGGATCGAGCGGCTTTATCGCCCCTACCATCGCGCCCTGAAGCAGCTGGTGTCGCAAACCCGGGACCGGTTCGGCTTCTATCTCCTTATCGACTGCCATTCCATGCCGTCTTCCTGCATGGGCGAGCGCGGCCGCCAAGGACGCGCCGATATCGTGCTGGGCGATTGCCACGGCACGTCGTGCCATCCGGCGGTGATGGAGACCGTGCATCGCGCGCTGGCGGCGAAGGGCTACACCGTCGCGCGCAACGCGCCTTACGCCGGCGGCTTCACCACGGCGCATTACGGCCAGCCGGGGGCGCAGGCGCATTGCCTGCAAATCGAACTGAGCCGCGGCCTGTACATGGACGAGTCGAGCTTCGAGCGCCGGCCCTATTTCCGCCGCCTCGCCGAGGATATGAGCGACATGATCGCCACGCTCGCGGCGCTGGCGCCGTCGCTCGCCGCCGCATGAATGCTGCGCCGGCCGCGCGGCCGGTCACGATTCGCGACGCGGCGCCGGCCGATTTGCCCGCCATCACCGCGATCTACGCGCACCATGTCCGGACCAGCCTCGGCACCTTCGAGGAAGTGCCGCCCAGCCAAGACGAGATGACGGCGCGATTCGATCATGTCACCGGACTCGGCCTGCCCTATCTGGTGGCCGCCAACGGCGGCGAGATATTGGGCTACGGCTACGCGGGTCCCTATCGGGCGCGCTCCGCCTATCGCTTCACCGTCGAGGATTCGATTTACGTCGCCCACGAGGCGCAGCGCCGCGGCATCGGCATCGCGATCCTGCGCGCGGTGGTGGCGCGTTGCGGCGCCGCGGGCTTTCGCCAAATGGTCGCGGTGGTCGGCGACAGCGCCAACGAGGCCTCCATCCGCCTGCATCTTGGGTGCGGGTTTCGCCGCGTCGGCACTTTGACCGATGTCGGTTTCAAGGCCGGCCGCTGGGTGGACTCGGTCATGATGCAGCGCGGCCTCTGACCCGGGCGATGGCGTCGAGGCAAAAGAAATGGGCCGTGGCAAGCCACGGCCCAAGTTTAGGGAGGAAACGCCTAGAAGACGTACGGCAGGCCGTCGGGCGACGACCAATGCCGCACTGCAATATATGGCGGCCCCACTGTCCTAATCAAGCGAAAAATCGCGTAGGCGGAAAAGATAGCTGCGACAAAATGGCTGATTTCGCATCGCGCATAATGCCGCCTTTTCGCGGCGCACAATGGGCGCGCCGTCATCGTCGCTTTTTCGACGCGCCGACGGTTGACGGAGTTTTCACAGCTAGATTAGGTTGTCGCCGGCGCCCATCACCAAGCGCCGCCGCGTCCGTTTCGAGAAATCACTTCTAATTTATCGAGATTCGCGCTCTTGACGCCGATGCCACTTCGGACTGCATATATGCGCGAACATAGCGTAGGACGGCCGCTCGGCCGTCACGAGAATCTTGGGGAAAGGGAGAAGAAAGCCATGAGCCGTAGTTTTAAGAATCTGGTGTCGACCGCCATTGTGGCGGCCGCCGCGACGGTGGTTATCGCGGCCGGCGCCGGTGGCGCGGCCGCGCAGGATAAGAAACCGGTGACAATCGCTCTGTTTGTCGCCATCCAGTCGAATCCGGTCGAACAGATGATTATCAACACCTTCATGAAGGTCGCGGAGGCCGACGGCGCCGCGAAATTCGTGGTGTTCGATTCGAATAACAGCGTCCCGAAGGAGATTGCGAATTGCAACGACGCGATCGCCTCGAAGAAATTCGATTCCTTCGCGCTGAAGTCGGTGGCCGGCCCGCCCTTGATGAATTGCGCGAAAGACGCGCTCAAGGCGCACATTCCGGTGGTCGCGTTCGGCAATGCGCTTGGCCCGAATCCGAACACCTCCGCGCGGCAGATCGCCGGCCTGTCCGGCTCGGTGATCGAGCTTGCCAGGACGAACGGCATCACGATCGCGGAAATGACCGCCGACGCCTGCAAGGCGAAGAAGGCCGATCCCTGCAAGGTGATCTACACCTATGGCCCGCTCGCCTTCGACTGGGCATCGATCTCGCGCAAATATTTCATGGAGACGGTCGAGGCCAAGTACAAGAACATCAAGATCGTCGCGTCGGGGCTCAATAATTTCGACCCGAACACCGCGCGCACCCTGACCAAGAGCCTGGTTCAGACTCATGGTGACGTCGACGTGATCGCCAGCGACGGCGATCTCGGCGCCGAGGGCGTGATCGCGGGCCTCAAGGATGTCGGCAAGACGCCGGGCAAGGACGTGCTCGTCACCGGGGGCGCCATCAGCAATCAAGGCAAGGGCTTGATCGCTTCCGGCGAAATGTTCGGCAGCACCTGCCTGATGCCGGTGACCGAGGCCGAGACCGCCGCCAAGTTCGCGATCATGGCGGCGCGCCACGAGAAGATCGACAAGCCGGATGTCGAGGTTTGCCGTGTTTACGCGGCGACCGGCGTCGCGCCGATCGAGACGGCGAACATGGATAAGTTCACGCCGCAGTGGTAACCACGCGTTCTGATCGGGTCTAATAAACGGTGAGTGATAGTGCGAGCGTCGGCGGTGGTCCTTCGAGGACCGCCGCCGACGGCGCTTTGGGCGTCGTCGTTCGCGGCATCAGCAAGCGATATGGCGGCGCGCAGGCGCTTGAGGATGTCTCCCTTTCGGTCGCGCCGGGCGAGGTTCACGCTCTCGTCGGCGAGAACGGCGCCGGCAAATCGACCCTCGGCAAGATCATCGCCGGCGCGGTCGCTCCGGACGCGGGCGAGATTCTCGTCGCCGGCCGGCCGGTCCATTTTCACTCGCCGCGCGACGCCATTCGCGAGGGGATCGCGCTCATCCATCAGGAACTTCAACTGGTCCCCGCCCTGTCCGTCCTCGATAATGTTTTTCTCGGCGCGGAGCCGAGCCGCGGTGGTTTTGTCGACCGCGCCCGGCAGCGCGAGCGGTTCGCGGAGTTGGCCGCGCATATCGGCTTTCGCCAATCGCCCTCGGTCCGCATCGAGACGTTGCGCGTCGCCGAACAGCAGAAGGTCGAAATTCTGCGGGCGCTGGTGCGCAATGCGCGGCTGATCGTGATGGACGAACCGACGGCCGCCTTGACGCGAATCGAGGCCGACCGCCTGCTCGAAATCACCCGCGATTTGCGCGATCACGGGGCCACCGTCATCTATGTTTCGCACGACCTCGGCGACGTCCTGGCGCTGAGCGACACGATCACCGTCCTGAAGGACGGGCGCCATGTGAAGACCGGTCCCGCGCGCGGCGAGACCGCCAACGGCCTCGTCACCGCCATGCTCGGCCGCTCGATGGACCTGACGTTTCCGCCGCGACGGCAACCGCCTGAGGGGGCGCCCGTCGTGCTCTCGGTCAAAGGCCTGTCGCGGCCGCCCGCCTTTGAAGACGTCTCGTTCGATATCCACGCCGGCGAAATCGTCGGTCTCGCGGGCCTGGTGGGCAGCGGCCGAACCGAGATCGCGCGCGCCATTTTCGGTGCCGATCCATCGACCGGCGCGGTCGAAATCGAGGGCACGCGGTTGCAGCCGCGTTCGCCCGGCAACAGCATTCGGCACGGACTCGCCATGCTGCCCGAGAGTCGCAAGGATCAGGGCCTCATCATGGTGCGCCCGGTTCGCGAAAATGTCAGCATTGCCCATTTGCGCGAAGTCTCGTGGCACGGAATCATTCAGGCCGCGCGGGAACGCAGCCGAGTCGCCGAGGTTCTGAACAGCGTCGATGCGCGCGCCGCAAATCATTCGATGGCGATCTCCGGCCTGTCGGGCGGCAACCAACAAAAAGCGGCAATCGCCAAATGGCTGGTGAAAACGCCGAAGGCATTGCTCGCCGACGAGCCGACGCGGGGCATCGATGTCGGCGCCAAGCGCGCGATCTACGAACTCATTCACCGGCTTGCCGAGCAAGGCCTCGGCGTGCTGTTGATTTCGAGCGAGCTCGAGGAGGTGCTCGGTCTTGCCCACCGCGTTCTGGTGGTCAGGAGCGGCCGGATCGTCGGGGAGTTCGTCGGCAAACAGATCAACGAGGAGACCGTTATGCGCGCCGCCTTCGGCGAGACCGGCATGGGCGCCCACGGAGACGAAGCCGCATGAGCAGGATCGACGCATCACTGCCGTCGAGATTTTCGCGCCGGAGCGTCGTCGAGGTGCTGCGCGAATACGCGATCGTGGTCTCGTTCCTGGCGCTCTTGATCATCCTGTCGGCGACCGCCGATCATTTCCTGACGTGGATCAACCTACTCAATACGCTCGAATCGGGATCGATCTATGGCATCGTCGCGGTCGCCTTCACCGTCTTGCTGATCGTCGGCGAGTTCGATCTGTGCTCGGGCGCGATTTACGTCTTTGTCGGCATCGTCGCCGCCAAGTTGCAGCCCGATCTCGGGACCTGGCCGTCGCTCGGGATCGGCGTGGTCGCGGGACTCGGCGTCGGCATCTTCAACGGGCTTATCGTCACTTTCCTGCGCATCAACTCTTTCATTGCCACTCTGGCTTCGAGCCTGATGGTGGTGGGCATCGGCACCGAGGTCACCAACGGCTTCCAGCTTTATATCCCCGACCCGGATTTCGCGGTGCTCGGCAACGAGAAGTTCATCGGTGTCGATTATTTTATCTGGATCTTTTTCGTCTTCGTGGTGATCGGCGGGTTCGTGTTGTCGCGCACCAAGCTCGGGCGCTGGCTTTACGCCACGGGCGGCAATTCCGAAGCGGCGCGGCTCTCGGGCATCAACACGCGCGCGGTACGGATCGGCGCGTTTTCCTTCAGCGGCTTCGCGGCGGGCGTCGCCGGCGCGGTGCTGATTTCGCGCACCGGCACGGCGATCGCGGGCGACGGGCTCGCCGACGTGCTTTTCCCCGCGATCGCGGCCGTGGTGGTCGGCGGCACCAGCATCCAAGGCGGGCGCGGCGCGATCTGGCGCACGGTGCTTGGCATCTTTTTCCTGGAATTCATCCGCAACGGCTTCAACCTGCTCGAAGTCAACCCGTACTACCAGGCCATCATCCAAGGCGCGATCATTCTCGTGGCGGTGGGGGCCGACGCACTCTCCCGCGGCACCAAGTGAGCGGCGCGAAGACGCGCGTCGAAGCGCTTGCGCTCTCGAACCGGAGCGGCGAGGATCGCCGGCTATGCGCCTCCGCATTCTTGCCGGCACCGTGATTTTGATCCTCGGGCTCACCGCTTACGCCATGGCCGTCGCCAGCGTTGCTCGCGCCGTCTTGCCGGACGGCACGCTCGTTCAAATTCTATTTTACGCCTGCGCCGGCATTGCCTGGCTGGCGCCGGCGGCGCGGTTGACACGCTGGATGCAGCGCGCCGCGCCCTATCATCCGCCGGGAGCATCGTCGTGATTCACGTCGCCATCCTCGACGACTATCAACAGGTGGCGCTCGGGCTCGCGGACTGGCGCAGCCTCGATCCCGCCGCCGAAATCAAGGTCTTCCCCGATCATCTGGCCGATCTCGACGCCCTGGCCAAGCGCCTCCATGTGTTCGAATGCGTGGTGCTGATGCGGGAGCGCACGCCGTTTCCGCGCACCTTGTTCGAGAAGCTTCCGAACCTGCGGCTTCTGATCACCTCGGGCATGCGCAACGCCGCCATCGATACCGACGCCGCAACTGCGTGCGGCGTTCAGGTATGCGGCACCAACCTCAAAGGCCTGGCAACCGCGGAACTGACCTGGGGCCTCATTCTCGCGTTGCTGCGGCATATCGTAACCGAGGACCGCGCCTTGCAGCGCGGCCAATGGCAGACGACCTTGGGCGTCGAGGTGGCGGGAAAGACGCTCGGTCTTTTGGGACTCGGCCGATTAGGCAGCGAGGTGGCTCGCATCGGCGTGGCATTTCGCATGAATGTCATCGCCTGGAGTCCCAATCTGACCACCGAGCGCGCGGCGGCGGCCGGCGCCACTTTGGTCGCGAAGGACGAACTGTTTTCGCAGGCCGATATCCTTAGCATTCATTTGGTACTGAGCGAACGCACCGCGGGCTTGGTCGGCGGCGCCGATCTCGCGCGCATGAAACCGACCGCGTTCTTGGTCAATTCGTCTCGCGGTCCGATCGTCGACGAGACGGCGCTGCTCGCGGCGCTCAAGGCCCGAACCATCGCCGGCGCCGGGCTCGATGTTTTCAGCGTCGAACCGCTGCCGCTGTCGGATACCTTCCGACAACTCGACAATGTCGTGCTGACGCCGCATCTCGGCTACGTGACCCAGGAGAATTACGGGCACCACTTTCCCCAAGTCGTCGAAATCATCCGCGCCTATATCGACGGACGCGTGTTGAAGCCCATCAACGAGCTGCCGGGAAAGCCGTTGTGATGCGGTCGTTGTCGGCCTCGCTTCGCCGTCGCGGCCGCGCTATTCTCCGGCTGGATTTCTTATAGGCACCGCCATGACGAACCCGATCCGCGGACAAAGCAGCGAACCCATCGAATTGCATCCCGGGAGCGGCGCGCGGGAAGCCGCGCGCGTTGCCGAAATCGAGCGCTGGGCATGGCGCCGGGTCCGCGCGCTGCGGATTTTCTATAGCCATCTGACGATCTATGTCGCGATCAATTTCGTCTTGTTCATGATCAATTCGACGATCGGCGGCCCGTCTTGGTATTACGCGGTGCTCGTCGGCTGGGGCCTCGTGGTCGGGCTGCACGCCATCCACGCCTATGAGTTGCTGCCTTGGACCACGCACGATTGGGAACGTCGCAAGGTCCGCGAATTGATCGACAGCCGGTTGCGGCGTTAGCGAATGACTGCGGCGCGCCTCGTCGTAACGCCACTCCATCCCGTCTTCGCGGCTGAAGTTTCGGGCGTCGATTTCACTTCGTCGCTGGATCGGGGAACCGTCGCCGAACTGATCGCGGCGATGGACCGTTACGCGGTTTGCGCCTATCGGCCCGGCCGGCCGATGCCGAACCAAGCCCATATCGCGCTCGGCCAGGCGCTGGGTCCCATCGACACGACACCGGTCTTCGCCATCGCCGGACGCAAGCGGTCGCGCCTTCCGGCGGAATTGAACGACGTCGCCAACATCGACGAGAACGATGAGGTGATGAAGGAAGGGTCGCGCGTCATCTTGTTCCGCCGCGGCGATCGTTTGTGGCACACGGACATGTCCTTCCATCCGAAGCGCGCGGTGTACTCGCTGTTGTCGGCGCACGAGATTCCGCCGGAGGGCGGCGATACCGAATTCGCCGATCTGCGTGCCGCCTACGACGCGCTTGCCCCTTCGACCAAGGCCGAAATCGAGGATTTGGTCGCGGTCCATTCGATATGGCATTCGCGCGCCGAGGCCGGTTTTCCCGAGCCCACCGCGGAAGAAATCGCGTCGCGGCCGTCGGCGCGGCATCGGCTGGTGCAGCGGCATCCGGGCTCGGGACGCAAGACGCTCTATCTCGCCTCGCATGCCTCGCATATCGAGGGTTGGCCGACGGATCAGGGCCGTGTTTTGCTCAGGGAATTGAAAGAATTTGCCACCCAATCGCGCTTTGTGTATCGCCATTCCTGGCGGTTGGGCGACGTGGTGATTTGGGATAATCGTTGCACCATGCACCGCGGCACGCCTTACGAGGACACGCGCTATCGCCGCGACATGCGGCGGGCCACGACCCGGGAACCGGCGGTCGCGTCATGAGAATGGAAGGTTCGTTTGATGACGGCTGACGATGCTGCTGACCCGATACCCCGCCAAGACGACGAGGACGATCCGTTCGAGAAACTCCCCCACATCGTCCTCATCAATCACGAAGAGCAGTTTTCGCTGTGGCGGGCCGATATCGAGATACCCGACGGCTGGCGCGAAGTCTGGGGCCCGGACTCGAAGGACGCATGCATGAAGTGGGTCGACGAAGTGTGGACCGACCTGCGCCCCTTGAGCCTGCGCAAAATCATGGAAGCAGAAAAAAAACGCTCCGAGAGCGTGCGAAAGGATGATTAGCGCCCTTGTCTAGCCGGCAAGCGCCGCGGCCGGATCGAGGGTACGGCACGACGGGGTGAATCGTTTGGCACGGGCGGCGATGGCACCAACATAACCGCCCGGCGCGGGATCGAGATCGATCAGCGACCAAGAATCGCGCGGAGCGGGCTCGCCTTCGAGCGCCAGCACGGCGGGCGCATCGTCCGGCCGCGCCGATACCCGGTAGCGGTCGAGCTCCAGATCCATCCCCCGGCCCAACGCCTTCACCACGGCCTCCTTGCGGGTCCAGCAACGAAAAAAGGCCGCTTCCGCTTCGGCCTCGGGAAGCCCCGCCAAGTCCCGCGCCTCGCCGGAATGAAGGGAACGCACGATGTCGCTCCGGTCGGCAAGCGGCCGAACGGCCTCGACATCGACGCCGAGTGGAAGCGCGCTCGCCAACGCGATCAAGACGATGCCGCCGCTATGGGACATGTTGAACTCGACGCCATTGGCCGCGGCCAATCGCGGTTTGCCGAATTCGCCGCGAGAGAATGTGAAATCGCGCGGCTCGCCGCCCAGGGCCGCCGCCAGGATCAGCCGCAGCCCCGCGTGAGCCGCGGTATAGCTGCATTGATCGGCGTCCCTAACGAACCGCAGCGCGCGCCGGCGCTCTTCGTCATCGAGAAAATCGAACAACGCGTGTCGCGTCGGCGAGCCGATGCCGTCAACGAGAATGCGCCAACACCGCACCATACCCCGCGGCGGGATGGATCGTTCGGGCGTTAGAAACGGCCATTCCGTTGTTGGCCGCGGGATCAGGACGTGCCCTTTTCCCTCGCGGCGGAGAAATGCTCCTCGTATTGATGGCGCTTGGTGCGGATGTTGAGATCGAGCAACGTGCCGCCGGATTCGAAATGCTGGATGAACACCTTGCCCAAGGCATAGGTCGCGGCGCCGGCGATCGCGGGCTCGGTCAGCACGCCGGCCAACTGCCCGACGACAGGAACCGCCTTGACGACGCTCGAGACCGGTGCCGCGATGACGAACGTCCCGCCGCCACCGATGATAGCGCCGATCACCGACTTGGCGGCGCTGCGGGAAAATGGCACGCCGTAGAGTTCGGTCAGCGAATGGATCATTTTCAATTGTACCAGCGCGATCGCGGCGACATCGACGAGCGGCAACGGAATTAAGCCGGCGCCTGTCGACCAGCCGATATATTGGCGCACGATCTTCATCGCCGCCGCCTCTTTTCCGGGCGCGACGACAGCATCGTTCGGTGTCGAAATCGGTTCGGACATTCCTTCCTCCATCCATGACAAATTGGCGGCCCAAACGCCCCGCCACCCGATGCTCGACGATACTCTGGGCGCGGCGGCTATGCAATCGAACCGCCCCTTTTCCAAGCCGCTAGGGCGCCGTTGACAGTGCCCGATGAAAGACCGAGAGTGCGGCGCATCCGCGATTTGCGAGTTGAGTGCGGGGGCCAAAAAATTTCGCGGCAAATTGTGGTTGAAAGATCCGACACCGGGCCGCGCCTGATTCAGCTTGCCCTCGCCACGAGGCCGAGCCGCGTCGTGGCCGCGGGCTTGGCATTTGGACGGTGACCATGCTGATTATTCTTTATCTCGTTTTCTGTCTTCTCATCGGCATTGTCGGGCGGCGGCGGCGGCTTGGCTTCTTTGGCTTCTTTCTTTTGTCGGTTCTGTTGACGCCCGTCCTCACGCTCGGCTGGCTTTTGATCACCCACCGCCGGTTCCTTGCCAAGGAGGTTACCGCCGGCCACATCGTTATCTGCACGGAGTGTCAGGCGCAGGAAGTGCGCGAGAAATCCGCGCAATCCCAGCGTTGCGTGCGCTGCGGCGCGCCGGTGACACTACCAGCGCCAACGGCCTAACACTCCGATCCGAAGGCGCGCCGGCCGTCAGCCATGGAATTCCTGAGACTCCTGCGCAGCGAAACCGCGATCGATTTGCGGCGATTGATCGGCATGGCCATCGTCGCCGGATTGAGCAACGCGATGGTGCTCGCGGTCATCAACGCGGCGGCCGATCCGCGCGCGCAGGCCGCCGGCACGTCGCGGCTCGCTATCATGTTTGTCACCATCCTGATCGCCTGGTCCATCTCGCAGCGTTATCTGATGTTCGAGGGGTCGAAGGAGATCGAGCGCATCATTCACCGCGTCCGCTCTCGCCTCACCGCCGCGGTGCGCGATTCGGAACTGCCCGATCTCGAACGCATCGGCCGCACCCGTGTCTACAACGCGATCAGCAAGGAAATTCAGGCGCTGGCGCAAAACACCAACACGCTGGTCGCGGTATCGCAGATGTCGCTCCTGGTGGTATTCGCGACGGCTTATCTTTTGGTCCTATCGCCGACGGCGTTCGGCATCGCGATCGTGTTCATGTCCTTGGCGGTCACAATGTATCTGGGCCGATTGAAGGTCGTGAACAAGGCGATTCAGGCTTCGATCGGCGCCGAATTCGGGCTGCACGAGCTACTCGAGGGCATCCTTAACGGGTTCAAGGAGGTCAAGCTCAATGCCCTGCGCAGTCAACAAATTTCCGACGATTTGCTTGAGGCCTCGCTCGACGCCGCCGAGTCCCGCGTCACCGCGCAATCGGAACTGACGTGGAACTATGTCTTCACCCAGAACGTCTTTTTCCTGTTGTTGGCAACCATGGTATTCGTGGTTCCGACGATCACCAACATCGAAGCCCAGGTGATCGTCAAGCTGACGACGGCGATTCTGTTCGTTACCAGCGCCATCGCGGGCGTGGTTTCGTCGGTGCCGGTTTTCATCAACGCCAACGCGTCGTCCGCGAACATCATGTCGCTGCAGCGGCTTATCGGCGCGCCGCCGCGGTTGTTAAGCGAATCGGCCCGGGTGCTTGTTCCGCCATCGTCGTTCCAAACCATCGAAATACGCGACGTTTCCTTTAGCTATGGCGAGCCCGGCGAGCAGAACTTTCGCGTTGGCCCGTTCAACGTGACCTTCGCGGCCGGCGAAACCGTGTTCATTTCGGGCGGCAACGGGTCCGGCAAATCGACCTTCATGCGACTTTTCACGTCGCTTTATTGGCCTAGGGACGGTTACATCGCCGTGGACGGCATCCCGGTGACGCATGACAACGTCGAATCCTATCGCGCGCTTTTTAGCGCGGTGTTTTCCGAATATCACCTGTTCAAGCGGCTCTATGGCGTCAAGCCCGAAGCCCTTCAGGAGATTCCCGCGTTATTGCGGCTGTTCGAGCTCGAAGACAAGATCACGCTAGTGGATGGCACCTTCACCACGGTCGATCTCTCGGCCGGGCAACGCAAGCGCGTGGCGCTGATTGTGGCGCTGCTGGAAAATCGACCGATCTGCGTGCTCGACGAATGGGCAGCCTACCAGGATCCTCTGTTCCGGCGCAAGTTCTATGAGGAATTGCTGCCGATGTTCAAGGCGCGCGGCGTGACCATCATCGCCGTGTCGCATGACGATCGCTATTTCGACGTCGCGGACCGGCGCCTCCACATGGATGAAGGCCGAATTCTCAGCGGAGTGCGGGGACACGCGTCATGATCGGGCGCGCCTGGCACTGCTGCTTGCGCTTTTTGTCCCATCGCGGCCCGGAAATTGCCGTCGCCCTGATGATCTTGGTGTTTGTCGCGGTCTATTTCGCGGACAACATATTCTTGACGATTCCCCCCGGCAGCGTCGGCGTTTTGTGGCTGCGCTTCTTTGGCGGCACGGTTCTCAACCACTACCTCGGCGAGGGCATCCACGTCATCTTTCCGTGGGACAAGGTTTATATTTATGACACGCGCCTTCAACAGCTCGAGCAGGATTTCGACGTGTTGTCGGCAGACGGCCTGAAGATGACGGTCAATATCGCGTATCGCTTTCAGCCACTGCCGGCCACGGTGCCGGCATTGCATCAGTATATCGGACCGAATTATGTTTCGATCCTGGTGACGACGGAAATCGGCGCCCGGGCGCGCGATGTGTTCTCGCGCAATACGCCGGAAGAAATCTTCTCCGATCGCCGCATCCAAATTCAGCAGGAAATTCTGCAGAACGTGCAGACCGACCTGCGGCAGACCTTCAGCCCCATGGCCGGCCATCCGATCGATTTCGTCAAGATGGACGACGTCCTGATCCGCGGCATCACCTTGCCGCCCGAAGTCCAGGCCGCCATCAACCGCAAGGAAGAACAGAAGCAGCTCAATCTCGAATATGACTTTCGCCTACTGCGCGAAGCCAAGGAGACCGAACGAAAACGCATCGAGGCGCAAGGCGTGCGCGAATTCCATGACATCATCTCGAGCGGCATCACCGACAGCTACTTGCGGTGGCGCGGCATCGAGGCAACGCTCGAATTGGCGCGCTCCAATAACAGCAAGATCGTGGTGATCGGCGGCGGCAAGGGCGGATTGCCAATCATCCTCGGCAACATGGACAGCGGCGCCAAAGACGTGCAGCAACCGGGGAATCCCGCGCCGGACGCCAATGAGAGCCTCGAATCGCTGCCGTCGTTACCGAGCCCGGTCGATGTCGGCAACGCATCGCCGCAACCGCCGACGCCCACAAAAAAGTCCGCCGGCCAGGCAAACACCCCTTCGGTCTCAACTCCTGGAAGCTCCCCGTCAATGGCGCCGCCGCCGCCCGACTCGCTGCCCCCCGCCTCGCAACCCGAGCCGACGAAACAGCCCACGCCGACTAAATGATTGCAGCGATTCTCGGCACCCGAATTTCGCGTGTGCGCGACATCATCGCCGCGCTGGCCTTTGTCGCCTTCTTCGCCAGCCAAGCCGCTACGGCAGCGGACGATAATTCGGGGGCAGCGCCCAACCAAGGCTCGGACGATGAGCCCACGGTTCTTCTCACCATCGCCGGTGATGACGGCTCCGCGACCAGTATTATTCCCGAAATAGCGGCCAATTATCTGGCGTTTCGTGGCGCCGGTTCGATCGGCCAACGCAAACCGGATCAACCCTGGACCAACGAAGTTACTGGCACGATGCTGAACGGGGAACGCGTCGCGGTCTTGATCCGCGCCAGCTCCTCGACCGACGGATTGAATGAACTCGCGGACGGGACGGCGATGATCGCGCTGTCGCTGCGCGAAGCCGATCCCAACGAGTTGCCGGGCTTCGCGTCGTTGCCGCCGGCGCAGGTAGCGCGCGCGGCGCTCCCGATCGCGTTAAACGCCATGGTTCTCATCGTGAACCGGGAGACCGGCGTACTTAATCTATCGCTCGACGATTGCCGTGGCATCTATTCGGGAACGATCAAGGATTGGGCAGCGGTCGGCGGCAAACCGGGACCGATTCGCTATTACGGACGGGCCTCGGACTTTAAGAATACCGGTCCATGCGGCTCCGCGACGGGCGCGGGATCGATGAGAGTCGTGGTCTCCTACGCCGCGATGCGCGATTTGGTTGCTGGTGATGCGCAAGCCATTGGCTACGTTCCCGTCAATTTCATCTATCAGGAACGTATGAATTGGACCGGCAAGATCGTGCCGATCCGCTTTCGCCTGGGCAATCGACTCATGGCGATGCCGAATCAATATGGTTTGGCGACCGGCGACTATCCTTTGGTTTTCCATCACCTGATCTACCGCTTGCCAGGCTCCGACAGCGACAACCAAGAAGTCGACAGCTTCTTTCAGCAGGTCGCTTCGGTTTCGACGCACGTGATCGACATGTTCGCGGGCCTTACTTCAGCGACACCCCGATTGTTGGTGCCGCTGTTCGACCAACCGCTGCCGCCGGAATATGAGGCGATCGTGCGCAACGCCCTCCGGGTGAGCACAACCGTCCGGTTCGAGCCGGGGCCGCCCCAAATCACGCAGCCGACCAAGCGCAGCCTCGACGATCTCGCCAACTTTCTTCACAGCCTCGATTTATCGCCGGAGCGGCTACGACATTTGGTGTTTTCAGAGGATACTGGCAATCCCGAGCGCAATCACGACATCGCCGAACAGTTGGCAGCGGTGTTCCAGAGCGAACTGCGCGCGCGCGATGTCCGCCTTGGCGAAATCACGCTGATGGGAGCCGCTTTGCCGTTGGCGAGTTCCGATAGTCCCTTGGGCCAGCAGCTCAATCGGCGCGTGGAAACCTGGATTACACCGTAACGGACGCCGGGCCGGTCAGGCCGGCATCG
>JAATGI010000333.1 GCA_015654725.1 Rhodospirillales bacterium | reverse complement strand
CGGCGCTGCCCCGCGCGGTCGCGAGCATCGTCTATGGCAAGCTCTTGAATGCCGGGCAAACCTGCATCGCGCCCGACTATGTCCTCCTGCCCGAAGCGAAGTGCCAGGAATTCATCGCGCTGGCGCAGGGGGCGGTGAAGAAATTATATCCGCGTCCGCCGCCAATCCCGACTACACCAGCATCGTCAACGGTCGGCACTTTGCCCGCCTTCACGGCTATGTCGAGGAGGCGAAAGCCAAGGGCGCGCGCGTTATCGAACTCAATCCGGCGGAGGAATTGCTCGACGGCGTCCGGAAATTCGCGCCCACCCTGGTGATCGAGCCGGCCGAGGAACTCGTGCTGATGCGCGAGGAGATTTTCGGGCCGGTGCTGCCGGTGAAGACCTATCGCCGGCTCGATGACGCGATCGACTACGTCAACCGCCATCCCCGGCCGCTCGCGCTATATTATTTCGGCGAGGGCGCCGAAATGCGGGACAAGGTGTTGGCGCGCACCGTGTCCGGCGGCGTCTCGGTCAACGAAACCCTGACCCATATTCTGGTCGAGAACCTGCCCTTCGGCGGCGTCGGCCCCTCGGGCATCGGCGCCTATCATGGCGAGATCGGTTTTCAGACCTTCTCCCACCGCAAGGGCGTGTTCCTGCAAAGCCGGTTCAACGGCGCGTTCTTGCTGCGCCCGCCCTTCGGCTGGCTGACCAACCTCATACTGAAGCTGCTGATGAGGCGCTAGCTCGCCGCTCTTGCGCTTCGCGCCGTCGGCGCCATTTCTATCGGCATCGCAGCCGGGCAGGGGACGACATGATCACATTCCGCGATCGGATGGCGCGCGGGCGCACCCATACCGGATGGCTCGACAGCCGCCACACCTTCTCCTTCGGGGATTACCGCGACCCAGCGCAGATGGGCTTCCGCTCGCTGCGCGTGATCAACGAGGATCGCGTCATTCCCGGCGGCGGTTTTCCCTCGCACGGCCATCGCGACATGGACATTCTCACCTATGTCCTGTCCGGCGCGCTCGAGCACAAGGACAGTATCGGGAACGGCACGGTGATACGGCCGGGCGAGCTTCAGCGCATGAGCGCCGGCACCGGCATCGTCCATAGCGAGTTCAACCATTCCAAGGACGAGCCGGTGCATTTTCTCCAAATCTGGATCGTGCCGGGCCAGCGCGACCTCGCGCCGAGCTACGAGCAAAAGGCGTTTCCGCTCGCCGAACGTGACGGAAAACTTAATCTCGTCGCGGCGCCCGACGGCGCGGCGGACGCGGTCACCATCCATCAGGATGCACGGCTCTACGCCACCAAGCTCGCCGCCGGCGGACACGTCGCGCGGGAGCTCGCGCCGGGACATGGCGCGTGGCTGCAAGTGGCGCGCGGCATCGTGGCGCTCAACGGCGCCGAGATGCGCGAAGGCGACGGCGCCGCGATCGAGGCCGAGCCGACAATCACCGTGACCGCGGAAACCGACGCCGAGATTTTGTTGTTCGACCTTGGCTGAGCGACGAGCCGGTCACGCTTGCGGCGGCGCCGTGCTTTCGTCCTCGATCTCGACATAGAGATTGGCGAGCGCGGCGGCCGCGAGTTCGACGGTCAACACCGGCTTGACGCCGTCGGAGCGGCACACCTCGACCGCCTGCTCGCAGATGAAATTGGGCTGGAAATAGGCGAGGCCGAATTGGTGGCGCTGGGTCAGCCGGTCGATCACGAACGCGAACACCGCGTCGGTCAATTCCAGGCCGTGCTTTTTCGCCGTCGCGGTGAAGATGCGGCGATATTCCTCGACCGTCGGCGCGAATAACTTGATCTTGTAGGGCACGCGGCGCAGGAAGCCCGGATCCATCAACGCCGCCGGATCGAGGTTGGTGGAAAACAGCACCAGCTCGTCGAACGGCAGGCTGAAGCGTTCGCCGGTGCGCAATTTGAAATAATCGACGCGATTCTCCATCGGCACGGTCCAGCGATTGAGCAGGTCCTTCGGATCGGCCTGCTGGCGGCCGAAATCGTCGATCACGAAAATGCCGTTGAGCGCCTTCACGTGAATCGGCGCGTCGTAGAATCTGGCGTCGGCGTCGTATTGCAGATCGAGCATGTCGAGGGTGAGTTCGCCGCCGGCCATCACCACCGGGCGCCTGCACGCGACCCAGCGCTCGTCGAAGCCCTCGAGCTGAATCCCGCTCGTGGCCGAGAGCGCGCGGGCCTCGCCCTCGGGCATCGAGCGGCGATGCACGCTGGCATCGTAGATCTTGACCAACTGGTTGCCGATCTCGATGGCGTACGGAATATAGACCTCGTCCTTGAATAGGCCGGCGATGCGCGTCGCGATCGTGGTCTTGCCGTTGCCGGGCGGGCCGAACAGCAGCACGCTGCGTCCGGCGTTGATCGCCGGCACCAGCTTGCGGATGTAATGCTCCGAGATCACCAATCCCTCGAGGCCTTGGCGCAGCGCGTCCGCGGTTTTCAATTCGTGAGTGATTCTCTGCTTCTCGACCTGCACCCGATAATCGGCCAACGCCACCGGCGCCGGGCCGACATAGAGATTCTGGCCGAGCGCCTCGAGCGCCGCCGCGCGGCCATGCTCGCTCAGGGCAAAGCGGATCGCGGACATGAAGCCGAGCTGAACCGAGCCCAGGGTCTGCACGAACTGGCGGCGCTGCGCCTCTACCATCAATTCTTGCACGATGCGGTCGGCCAGCCCCATGCGCCGCGCCAGATCGGGCACCAGCTCGACGCTCTCGACATGCATGAATTTCAACAACAGGTTCAGGAGATTGGCCTGCGCGATGCCGGTCTCGCGCACGGTGCGCGGCAGCGCCGGCGCGGCACGCAGGGCGGATGCCAGCTGCTCCTCGGTCAGGACATGCGCCGCGATCAGCTGTTCGCCGAGGCGATGGCCGTCGCGGCGCTGCCGCTCCAACGCCGCGTCGACATCGGCCGCCGTCACCAACCCGCGCCCGACCAGGATTT
>JAATGI010000215.1 GCA_015654725.1 Rhodospirillales bacterium | reverse complement strand
TCCCACGATCTGCGCGCGCCGCTGCGGAGCATCGACGGCTTTAGCCGGGCGCTGCTCGACGACCACGCCCAAGCCCTCGATTCGATGGGCCGGGACTATCTGCGCCGCGTGCGTTCCGCGGTTCAGCGCATGGGAGAGCTGATCGACGACCTGCTGCAACTTTCGCAGATTGGGCGCGCGCCCCTGCAACGCCGCGAAGTCGACATGTCGGCTTTGGTGCGATCCGTCGTCGAAACGCTTCGGCGGACGTCCGGAGAGCGAGAGGTCGGCTGCCAAATCGCGGATGGGCTCGCGGCCGATGCCGATCCGGGCTTGCTGCGGGTGCTGCTGGAAAACCTGATCGGCAACGCTTGGAAATTCACCGCCGGAACGCCAGGCGCGGCCATCGATATCGGGGCGACGACGAAAGACGGAATTCCCGCCTACTACGTTCGCGACAACGGCGCCGGCTTCAACGCCAAATACGCGGACAAGCTGTTCACGCCGTTCCAACGCCTCCATACCGAGGCGGAATTTCCGGGCACCGGAATCGGATTGGCCACGGTGCAACGAATCGTCGAGCGACACGGCGGTCGCGTTTGGGCCGAGGGTGATGTCGGCAAAGGCGCGTCATTCTATTGGACGCTCTCCGGTTCCAACATGGGAAGCGGCACGTGATTCCCTCGCAACACACCGTTCTGCTCGTCGAAGACAATGACGACGACGTCGAATTGACCCGCCGCGCTTTCGGGAAGAGCAACGTCATCAACAAGCTCGTCGTGGTTCGCGACGGCGAGGAAGCGCTCGACTATCTGTTCGCGACCGGCGGCTATGCCGGTCGCGATGCCGCGGCGCTGCCCTATGTCGTGTTGCTGGACCTGAATCTGCCGAAGATCGGCGGGCTTGAGGTTCTCCGGCGGATACGCGTGGACCAACGGACGAGGCGGCTGCCGGTCGTGGTGTTGACGACCAGCAAGGAAGAAACGGATATCATCGATAGCTACGATCTGGGCGCGAACAGTTACGTTCGCAAGCCGGTGGATTTCGATCAATTCGTCGAGGCCGCGCGCCAGCTTGGGCTCTATTGGCTGGTGCTCAACGAACAGGCGCCCCCGGCGGTAGGATCCCGACCATGACCAAGCCGATCCGCGTGCTGATCGTGGAAGACCGGGGGGACGACGGCGAACTTCTGCTCATGGAACTTCGGCGCGGTGGTTTCGATCCGACGTTCCGGCGGGTGGAGACGGTCGAGGCGATGAACGCCGCCTTGGAACAAGCGTGGGACGTCGTGATCTCCGATTGGTCGATGCCGCATTTCAGCGCGATGGCGGCCTTCGCCGCCTTGCGCGCGAAGGACATCGATTTGCCCTTTATCATCGTTTCCGGCACCGTCGGCGAAGAAATCGCGGTGGAGGCCATGAAGATCGGCGTCCACGATTTCATGTCGAAAGGCCATCTTTCCCGTTTGATCCCCGCCATCGAGCGGGAGCTCCGCGAAGTCGAGACCCGGCGACAGTCGCGCAAGATGCGCGAGCAACTCGTCATCTCGGAACGGATGGCGTCGCTGGGCACCTTGGCCGCCGGAATCGGACACGAAGTCAATAATCCCTTGGCCGTTCTCATCGGCAATGTCGAGATCGCGATCGAAACCACGAATCGAATCGCCGCGGAGGTGCCGCGCCCGAGCGCCGCGGAACCGTACATCGCCGAAGTGCTGGAAGCCCTCGCGGCAATCCAGGAAGCGGCCGAACGCATGCGTGTCGTGGTGCGCGACCTGCGCGCGTTCTCCAATCCCGAGGCCCCTACCCGCCTGGGAACCGTGGATGTTCGCACCGTTCTCGAATCGTCGATCCGAATGGCGTCGACCGAGCTGCGGCATCGGGCGCGCGTGGTCCGGGCCTATGATGACGTGGCGCGGGTCGAAGGCAGCGAGTCGCAATTGGGACAAGTATTTCTGAATCTTCTTGTCAACGCGGCGCAGGCCATTCCGGAGGGGCAGGCGGATGCGAACGAGATACGGATCGTGACTCGAATGGCCGGCAATCCGGCGCATGTCGTCGTCGAAATCGGCGACACCGGCTCGGGCATCCCTCGGGACGTGCTGCTCCGGATTTTCGATCCGTTCTTCACCACCAAACCGTCCGGCGTTGGCACCGGACTCGGCCTCGCCATTTGTCATCGCCTCGTCGGCGCCCTCGGCGGCGAAATCGCGGTCGATAGCGTGGTCGGTGCCGGCACGGTCTTTCGCATCGACCTGCCGGCGGCGCGTCCGCGGCAGGACCCGCCCGCGGCGACCATCGTCGAAACCACGCCAGTACGCCGGGGGCGTGTCATGGTGATCGATGACGAGCCGTTGTTGCGAATGACGGTCCAGCGAATGTTACAACACGAGCACAACGTGATCGCGGTGGGTTCCGGCAAGGAGGCGCTCGACCTCGTCAAGGGCGGGGAACGTTTTGACGTCGTTCTGTGCGACCTTATGATGCCCCAGATGACCGGCATGGACCTTTACGCCGAAATGACCGGCCTTTTTCCCGACCAAGCGGCCAAGATGGCCTTCGTCACCGGCGGCGCCTTTACCGAGTCGGCGCGGGCGTTTATCGACCACGTACCGAACGCTTCGATCGAAAAGCCTTTTTCCGCCGCCGAAATAAAGCAATTTGTGCGCAATCTATT
>JAATGI010000256.1 GCA_015654725.1 Rhodospirillales bacterium | reverse complement strand
GGCCCCGGCGCAATGATGCTCGGATGGATGGGATGAGTTCCCCGCCGCCGGCCTGGGCGCGGAGCTGAATCATACAGACGGATTCGAACGTGTACATGAACAGGAAGGCGTCGGGCACGGTGTCGGCGACGGTGATGAGGCCGTGGTTGCGCAGCATGAAGAAATTCTTGTCGCCGAGGTCGCGCACCAGCCGCGGCTTCTCGTCGTCGCGCAACGCGACGCCTTCATAATCGTGGTAGGCCAGCGACGACAGCACGAAGATGGATTGCTGCGAGAGCGGCAGCACGCCGCCCCTCTGCGCCGAGACCGCGGTGCCATTCACGCTGTGGACATGGAGCACGCAGTTCGCGTTCTCGCGCGCGGCATGGATGGCGCTGTGGATCGTGAAGCCGGCCGGATTGATCTCGTACGGTGACGCCATGACCTTGTTGCCGCTGAGATCCACCTTGACCAGGTTCGAAGCGGTGATCTCGTCGAACGTCATCCCATAAGGGTTTATGAGGAAATGGTGCTCGCGGCCGGGCACGCGGGCCGAGAGATGGGTGAAGATGAGATCGTCCCAGCCGAAATGCGCGACCAGCCGATAGGTCGCGGCCAGCGCCACGCGCTGCTCCCATTCTTCCGGCGTGACCCAGTCACGAACGCTCGTCGCCAATTGATGCACAGTCATAGCTCCCTCCTCGGTTCGTCGACGACCGGAGTTGGCCGTCACAAGATGGGTTGACAATCAACCCATCAATGTAGACAGTGGATACACCAAGATGTATCCGTTGTAAACATTAAATTGAGCCGCCATGCCAAAAAAAATTCACGCCGCCAAAACCCAGCCCTATCACCACGGCGATCTGCGCCGCGCCCTGATCGAGACGGCGCTGCGACTGGTCACGGAAGATCAGGACTGGGCATTCTCGCTGAGAGAGGTCGCCCGCCGCGCCGGCGTCAGCCACCGCGCGCCCTACAATCATTTTCCCGAGAAGCTGGATCTCCTCGCCGCCACCGCCGTGGTGGGCTTCGAGCGGCTACGCGACGGCATGCGGCGCGCGATGGTCGGGATCGACGACCCGGAAGCGCTCCTCGTCGCGATCTGCCGAACCTATGTCTGTCTCGGACTCGACAACCCGGCGCTCTACCGGCTGATGTTCGGTCCGGCGCTTTCCGACTCCGGTTCGGTCGATCGCCCGACGGTGGCCAGCTTGGCCGGCGCCGAGGCCAGAGCGGTGCTGAAAGACGTCATCCTGCTTGGCGCCCGCGCCGGCGTCTTCGCCGTCTCACCCGACGATCCGCAGGATGCCTTCTTGACCGCGATGTCGGTCTGGTCTGCCGTGCACGGATTGACGATGCTGGCGATCGACCGGATTCCGCATTCCGACCTGCCCACCGACGAATTGATCGACAAGCTGCTGCGCATGGTGGTCGCGGGCCTGCGGCGGTCCCCGCCGAACGGTCGCGCCGGCCGGCAGGCGATACGGTCCGGCATCGCAGCGAGCGCGCGACCCGCATTCCGGCCCGCCGGGACGACGCGCGGAAAGGGGAGGAAATAACATGATCGCGCCCGCGTTCATCTTCACGATCTTCATGCTGACCTTGGGGCCGATCAAGACAGTGCCGGCCTTCTTCGCCATGACCCAGGACCAGGCGCCGGCGGCACGGCGAAAGCTGGCGCTGGAAGGGACGCTGGTGGCGACCGTCGTATCCTTGGTGATCGCGTTGGTGATGACCGGCGTGGCGGCGGCCTGGCGGATCTCGCCCGACGATTTGCGGCTCGCCGGCGGCATTCTCCTGTTCGCGGCTTCGCGCGAAACGATCGGACAGTTCAGCCGTCCCGCCGCACCGCCGACGCCGGCGGCGCCAGCCAAGCGCCCTGCGGTCACGCCGCTGGCAATTCCGATCATAATCACCCCGTGGGGCGTCACCGCGATCCTGTTCTTTGCCGACCTTGCCGGCGGCGATTCGAAGATGCTGGCCACCGTCATCGGCATCTTGCTTCTGATCATGCTGTTGAACCTCGTCGGAATGCTGCTGGCGCGGCAGATCATCGCCGGGGTCGGCGTGATAAGCTTTCAGGTCGTGGGCTGGATTTTCGCCGTCCTCCAGGCCGGCCTCGCCGTGGATGCGGTGGTCACCTCGCTGCGCAACCTCGCCCTGTTTCACCCCGTTCCATAGCTCGGCGTCGATCGGGCCCGCGGCCGATTCCGGCCGGGCAACGTGAAAATCTCCGCCCGGTCATCGCGACCGCGGGGGGCTTATTCTAACTAGCTAGAAATAAACGTTTTTTTGGCCGGCCCCGCGTGCCAGAAGTCACCGCCGTCATTGTTTGCGGCCGCGGAATCGGCTAGTCTAATTCGCGCTCGACGCCGGCGCTTTCTTGCCGGCGTTTTGCGTTGTTTCAACCCCATCGTCAGGCAGCTTCTTGGTCGATACGCCGCCACCCTCGGCACCGCCATCGTCGGACATTACGCCCGTCGCCATCGAAGAGGAGATGCGCCGCTCCTATCTCGATTACGCCATGAGCGTGATCGTGTCGCGGGCACTTCCCGATGTGCGCGACGGGTTGAAGCCGGTGCATCGCCGCATTCTCTACGCGATGAAAGAGTCGGGGAACGATTGGAACCGCGCCTATCGCAAATGCGCGCGCATCGTCGGCGACGTCATGGGCGCCTATCACCCGCATGGCGACCTCGCCATCTATGACGCGCTGGTGCGCATGGCGCAGGGTTTCTCGATGGAAGTGCCGCTGATCGACGGGCAGGGCAATTTCGGCTCGATGGACGGCGATCCGCCGGCGGCGATGCGCTATACCGAGGCGCGGTTGTCGCGCGCCGCCGATGCGCTCCTGGACGATATCGACAAGAATACGGTCGATTTCCAGCCCAATTACGATGGCCGGCAACTGGAGCCGCGCGTGTTGCCGGCGCGGTTTCCGAACATCCTGGTCAATGGCGGCTCCGGCATCGCGGTCGGCATGGCGACCAACATCCCGACCCATAATCTGGGCGAAGTGATCGATGCCTGCTGCGCCTTTCTCGACAATCCCCAGATCGGCGAAGACGAGCTGATGGAGCTGGTGCCGGGGCCGGATTTCCCGACCGGCGGCATCATCGTCGGACGCGCCGGCATTCATGCCGCGTCGAAGCTCGGGCGCGGCTCGATCGTGTTGCGCGGCCGCCACCACATCGAGGAGATTCGCAAGGACCGCGACGCCATCGTCTTCACCGAGATTCCTTATCAGGTGAACAAGTCGCGGCTGTTGGAACGCCTCGGCGAGACCGTGCGCGAGAAGATCATCGAGGGCATCGCCGAGGTGCGCGACGAAAGCGACCGCGACGGCGTGCGCGTGGTGATCGAATTGAAGCGCGACGCCATGGCCGATGTGGTGCTGAACCAGCTTTACCGCTTCACGCCGCTGCAATCGAGCTTCCCGGTCAATTCGGTCGTGCTGGATAACGGCCGGCCAGTGACCATGTCGCTGCGCGAGATCATCGCGGCTTTTATCGCGTTTCGCGAGGAGGTCGTCACCCGGCGCACGGTTTTCCTCTTGGAAAAAGCGCGCGGCCGGGCGCGCATCCTGGTCGGGCTGCTGATCGCGGTCGCCAATATCGACGCGGTGATCGCGCTGATTCGCGCGGCGCCCGATCCCGCCTCGG